>NZ_JBFXGG010000014.1:0-56316 GCF_050178255.1 Desulfococcus sp.
TTCGTGTACAAACGTGCCGATAAGGCGAGGAGATCTTATGGAAGCCCGATTGCTCCACATATTCAGAAACACCCCGTTGGGCAGAGAGACGCTCATGCAATCGATCCATTTCTGCAAGCAGATGGGCGTGACGCCGGTGGTTTACATTCCGGCGTTCATTAAATTTTTGATGTATTTTGAAAACGATGTCGTTCAAGTCGACCTGGACGCGTCCTATCTCACATCACCCGATACCGCCGTCGATCGCGTCTCCGGATTGATGGTCGAATACGGCCTGGAGGCCGGTTTTCTGACGCCCAGGAATTTCACGGCGTCGACCCTCCCGGACATTCCCTCCGATTTTGATTTCATGAGTTGTCCAAGAAGCATCAGCGATCTGTCTTCCAAGATCGGCCTCGGCTACATCGGTCCGCGGGTTCGGCGTATTGTCCGATCTGCTCGTTTTCCGGTGTTGTTGACCAGCCCTGTTTATAAACCCTGGACGAGCATCGCCGTCTTCTTTGGTGGATCCGTCAACGCGTTCAAAGCCTTGAATCTGGGGCTTCGCATCCAGCGGAAAACAGGAATGCCTCTCCGCCTGTTTACCGGAACCGAGGGAAAACATTCCGACGCCTACCGGGAGGCGGTTCGGGAGCAGGGGCTCGACAAGGCGCTCCGGCAATGCGGAGCAGAGTGGCATTTCTGGGAACGGGACGTGGATGAAGAAAATCTCTATGATGTTCCCCATGACGCCTTGGTCGTGCTGGGTGCTTTCGGGCATGGCCTGATTCGCGATTTTGTGTTCGGCAGTACCATGGAAAAGGTTCAGTCGGTTATCTCCAACAACCTCCTGATCGTCGGACCGGCATACGCTGCCGGACGTTGACGGGGAGGCTGCCTTGCGGGACGACGCTCCGATACTGGTGTATCATCCGGGGGCGCTGGGGGATGTCGTGGCGACCTTCGACAACCTCCTCCGTCTGAAGCAACGATTTCCCGGCGGCGTCGAGGGCGTCTGCCAAAACGCTCTCGGCAAGCTTGGGTGTACTCTGGGAATATTCAGGCGCGCATTTCCCGTGGAGTCGTCGGTGTTCGCGGGTTTGTACGCTGAAACGTCGGGCGGTTCCGATCCGGTGCCGGGCAGTCTTTTCCGTCCCTACGGCGGGGTCGTCCTGTTCTCCAATTCCCGGCATCTCGAAAGGGGGATTTCAAGGGTATTTCACGGACCCGTTTACCGAATGCCGCCCCGGCCCCCTATAACTTCTCGAATCCATATTCATGACCATGTTTCCGGGCACCTCGTCGCTGCGGGACTCCTGACGGCGGTGAATGACGGAGCATCCTTTCCCAAAGGCTTTCCGTCCGTAAAACGGCGGAAGGGCGCCTCGAAAACCGTTTTTATCCATCCCGGCTCAGGCAGTCTCCGGAAAAATTGGCCGTCGGCCCGGTTTGCGGCTTTGGCGCGGCGCATCCGACAGGAAGGAATGGTGCCGGAATTTATATTGGGCCCTGCCGAAGACCATATATTTCCACGAATCGCGGAAGATGTATCGGGATGGACGATTCATACCCCCGCCACGCTGGATGCTTTCGTAACGCTCCTTGAACGCGCTGACGGCTATGTCGGCAATGATGGCGGCGCAACGCATCTGGCCGCTTTCCTGGGGCTGCCGACTTTGGCAATTTTTGGTCCTTCGGATCCGGTCCGATGGCGGCCTCGGGGGCGCAGGACGGCGGTAGTGACGCCGGCAGATCTGAATTGCCGGCCTTGTTTTGAGAGAACAGAGGAAAATTGCGAAGGATCGCCGTGTCTTTTGGCCGTCACGGCGCCGGACGTGGCGGCCCGATTGCTGGAACTGCTTTCAGACTGCGGCTGAGGAAAACGTTATCCGAAAAAGCGATACCAGAGACCGGAAGCGACGGCCTGCAGCAGAACCAGCAGGGTGAGAACGATGGAGAGGGCCGCGCCGACGTTGTGCAGGAAGGCGTCCGGTCGTTTTTCCGGGTAGGCTATTATGTACCCTACGGCGATGCCGCTCAGGATCCCGGCGCCGTGGCCCCAGTTGTTGATATTTGGCATAAGACCGATGAGAAACAGGCCGACGAGCCAGCCGCTGACCTGTTTGAACAGTGCTTCGCCGAAAAGGCCGCCCCGGCTTTTTCCATAATATAGCAGGGCCCCGATGAGGCCGCATATGGCGGCGGACGCCCCAATGGTGAAACGAACGCCCGCGAGATAGGATGCGGCGTATCCGGCGATGCCGGTCAGTGTGTAGATGACGATCATCCGGCGGGCGCCGTAAGCCTGGATGGTCAGCGTTCCCAGCTGTTTCAGGGCAATCATGTTGAATAGGATGTGAAGCAGGCTGCCGTGAAGGTAACCGGCGGACACCAGGGACCACCAATTGCCGGCACGGTCGATGGGGATCGTTCCCGATGCACCCAGAAGCAGGAGACTTCCGCTGGACGGCGAGAAGGCCGTCAACGGGTTCATGAAGTTCAGATTCGGGGGATAGAGCAGCAGCGAGAGCAGATACAGGCCGACATTGACGTATATGAGGGCCGGGATGATGCGATATTCCAGTGATGCCCCGCCGAGGTTGACGATAGCCTTCCATGGCGCTCCCGGGCGCGCGGCCCCGCAATACGGGCAGCGGAGCTCGTCCCGTCCGACCAGTTTCCTGCAATGGGGGCAAAGGACTGAATTCTTTTGTGTGTCGTTCACGGCATTCCTTTCGAAGCACATCTTCCCGCCGGTCATCGGACCATCGGGATCATCTGGAATTGAAGCGGCGGGCTTTTTCCATGGCTGCTTCTGCGGCGGAGACATTGCCTCTCCCGCGGAGTGAATCGGCGATCAGCCGCCAGTTCCGGGCATGAAGTTGTGGGTTGTCTTTGGCCAGAAGGTTCGATTTGCGGGCGAGTTGCTCCGCCTGGCTGAAATTCCGGCGGGCCAACTGTATCTTACCCATCAGGTGCCACAATTCCGCATTGTTCGGATCAATGCGAACCGCCCGTTCGGCCGTGGTCTGGGCTTTGTCGAGATCTCCTTTAGCCAGGTATCGGGAGGCTTGGTCGGCAAGCGGGCTGACTGCCGCCAGGAGATAGTCGTTCTTCGTTGCGCTTTTAGCCGTTGACGTATTGCCAACGGACGCCAGGGGCTTGTCGTAGGCGGGCGGGGATAAACGGTTGTCGAGGGTGGACGAAGCTTCGGGGAGCCCACCTGATTTCCCGGCATCTACCGACCTTGTCGTCCCCGTCTGGGGCTGAGGCCGGTTGGCGGGGTATGAAACCGTCGGGCGGGGATAACTGCGCACCGGCGGTTTGGCGCAGCCGACAAAAGTCAACACCACGCCGAAAAAAAAGCATCCCAATACAGTCGACATTTTCATTAAAATAATTCCTTGAACCAGTTGAGGAGATTGTCGGGTCCGGACCTCGACCGTCGTTGGGGGGGCGCAGCCGGCGATTCCGCCGTTCGTTTGGGGATGCGCTGTCTGCAGGCGACGGTTTCCCGCGGTTCCGAACCCCGGATAAACGGCACTGATACGGCACCGGGGCACGCCGGTTCAGCGCGCATTCCCGTTACGGGGTCAACGGCAATGGCTGCTACGTTTTCGGGGGGTGTCAAGGTGAGGGGTGCGGCGGCGATCCGAGACATGATCTTCCCCCAGACCCTGAGCGCACCGGTGGCCCCCGACAGACCGCAGGGCGTGTTGTCGTCACGACCAATCCATACCGCAGCTACGCGATCTCCGGTGAATCCGGCAAACCAACTGTCTCGCATGTCATTCGTGGTTCCGGTCTTTCCAGCGGGCGTCAATCGACGTACCAGACCCTGATCCAGGGATCTGGCGGTGCCGTCGGTGGCAACGGCTTGGAGGGCGGTGTTGAGCAGATAGACGGCCCCAGGATCGATATTCTCCCGGACCGTCAGGGGATAGCGTTGGAGCAACTCGCCGTCGGAACGATAGACCGCCTGGATAGACTGGATCGGAGAGTAGAATCCACCGGACGCCAGAGTCTGGTACATTTGAGTTACCTCGATGGGGGACATCTCCAGCGCTCCTAGAAGGGCTGATGGATATGCAGGAAAATCCCCCTCGACGCCCAGCCGGTTCAGGGTGTCGAACACGGTCGCCAATCCGATGTCCATCCCCAGGCGGACGGCGGCGACATTGTAGGACTGAGCCAACGCCTCATACAGCGGCACGATACCGTGGTGTCGCCGATCATAATTTTTGGGGCTCCAGACGCTCCCGGCGGCCTTGATCTCGACCGGACCGTCATTCAGCGGCGTGACCAGGGTGTAATGCTGCGGTCTCATCAGCGCCGAGAGATAGATCACCGGCTTGACGAGAGATCCGATGGGGCGGCGGGCATCAAGAACCCGGTTGAACCCAGGGTCGCCGGGAAGACGTCCGCCCATCATCGCCACCACCTCATTGGCTGAGGTGGATGTCACCACCGCGGCAATCTCGAGGCTGTTTTTCGGAAGCCCCCTTCCGGATTCGATGGCGTTCAATTCAGTCGTCACCGATGCCTCCAAAGCCATCTGTACCTGGGGGTCAAGGGTCGAGAAGATCCTCAGCCCCTCGGACCTGAGGTCTTTCTCCTCGTATTCCAGGAGAAGCTGGCGTTTGACCAGCTCCATGAAGGCCGGAAAAGGACTGTTGCCCGACGGCGGTCTTGCCAGAATATCCAGCCGGGTCTTCATGGCCAGGTTGGCCTCACCGGGTCGAATCAGTTTCTGGCGGGCCATCATCTTCAGAACCTGGTTCCGACGTGCCAGGGCACGATCCGGGTTCTTACGCGGATCGTAGACTGACGGCCCTTTGAGCATCCCCACAAGCAGAGCTGTTTCACCGGCTCCCAGATCCTCCAGAGATCGGCCGAAATAGAACCGGCTGGCCATACCGAATCCATGAATGGCCCGATTGCCGTCCTGGGCGAGATAGACCTCGTTGATGTAGGCTTCGAAGATCTGGTCCTTGGTGTAAAAAAATTCGAGGCTGAGGGCCATGGCCGCCTCTTCGATTTTTCGACGCAGGGATTTCTCACGGCTCAGGAAAAGATTCTTGACCAGCTGCTGAGTCAGCGTGCTGCCCCCCTGAACAGTCTTCCCCGCCATGATATTGGCCTTGAGGGCCCGGAGGATCGAGAGGGGTTTAATGCCGTAATGTTCATAAAAATCCCGGTCCTCCACCGCCATGATGGTCTGGATGAGAAGGGGGGGGGCTTCACTGAATCTGACCCAGAGCCGATCCTGGTGGTGGGTGGGATAAAAGCTGCCGATGAGGGCCGGGTCGAGACGTGCGATTGAAAGCTGTTCCCCTGTTTCGATATCGCTCAGAGAGCGGATGCGGCCGTTTGCGATGGTGAGCCGAATCTTTTTTGAAGGTTCATGACCGTCGGGAAAGGCGAAGGGGCGGCTGTAAAGGGTAACACGGCCCCCTTTTCTGGAGAAGCTTCCGGGTACGGCGATCCGATCCGCCGGGCGGTAGGAAAGCAGGGAAAGCTCCTTCATCAGAGATGCTTCGTTCATGGCGAGACCGGGATAGAGTTCCAGCGGACGTGCATAGACCCGGGCCGGCAACTCCCATTTTTTGCTCCCGAAACGTTCCCTCGCCTCCCATCCGAGGCGGCCGATATATCCAATGAGTAAAAGAGCGATCAGAACGCCGGCCGTCAGGAAAAGATGCCTTCGAAGTCTCGGTGATTTTTTTTTGATTTTTTTCGCCGTCCTGGATGTCCTCTTTTTCTTCAAACCCTGACTCCGATTCATCATTCCCCGATGATTTTGACCAGTACGCGCTTTTCCCGGCGTCCATCGAATTCGCCGTAAAATATCTGCTCCCAAGTACCCAGATCCAGATGACCACGGGTAACGGCCACCGTAACCTCGCGGCCCATGATTTGGCGTTTCATATGGGCGTCGGCATTATCCTCCCCGACATTGTGGCGGTAGGCCGAAACCGGTTCATGGGGGGCGAGTTTTTCAAGCCAGACGTCATAGTCGTGATGAAGGCCCGACTCGTCGTCGTTGATGAAGACGGAGGCGGTGATGTGCATGGCGTTGACCAGTGCAAGGCCCTCCTGGATACCGCTTTCAACCAAGCATTTCGTGACCTGGGGCGTAATGTTGACGAAGGCCCGGCGGGTCGGTACATGGAACCACAATTCCTTTCTATAGCTCTTCATGGTGTCCTTCCAAAGGGGTTACAGTTTCTTCAGGAGCTGGTTCGCAGCGGTCAGAAGGGGATCCCATACCGGCCCGAAGGGCGGTGCATAGGCCAGATCCGACTGGCTGAAATCGGCTACGGTCATGTGGGCATGAAGCGCGACTGCCGCTGCGTTGATGCGATGCGCACAGCCTTCCCGGCCGACCATCTGTGCCCCCAACAGGCGGCCGGTTTCACGGTCGCCGACCAGGTGGACATGGATCGATGCGCTGCCGGGATGGGCGTGAGCCCGGGATCGGGTTTTGATGGTCACCGTCTCGGGAAGAAAACCCGCCGTCGTCGCTTCATTCTGCGTCAGGCCGGTGCAGGCCACCTCCAGGTCGAAGACCTTGAAGACGGCAGTACCGGCGATTCCCGAGAGACGGGTTTCAATGCCGCAGATATTGTCCGCGGCGGCCCATCCGGCACGGTTCGCCCTCAGCGCCAGGGGAATCCATACCCGCTTACCGGTCACCACGTGAAAAGCATCGGCACAGTCCCCGGCCGAATAAATGTATGGATTCGAGGTGCGGAGGGTCGCGTCGACGGATACGGCACCCATAGGCCCCGTCTCAAGCCCCGCATCAGCCGCGATTCGGCTGTTGGGGGAGATCCCCGCGGCGACGATGACCATGTCGCAGGAGATCGTCATGTCGGCGGCACCTACCTTGAAACCCCCGCCGGGCGCTGCAGTGATATTTTCGACGGCACGGCCGTCATGGATCCCGACGCCGTGAGCCTCGAGTTCCGCACGTACACGGGCGGACAACTCCGAATCCATCCAGGGCAGCAGACCGGGCCGGGGTTTAATCATATCCACGGCGATCCCCCGTGCAGCGAGGGCTTCGCACATCTCAAGGGCGATATATCCCATGCCGATGATGACGACCCTGCCGATCTTTCGGCCCGAGAGGTAATGTTTCAGCCTTCGTCCGTCCTCGAGGTTTTTCAGGACCAGGACGCCCGGAAGCTTGATCCCCGGGATTTTCGGCAGGATCGGCGAGGCGCCCGTGGCGATCAGCAACCGGTCGTAGGGACTGGAAAAAGGCCGGCCGTCGGCATCGACGCCTTCCACCCGCCGGGATTCAGGGTCGATCCGTCGGGCCTCGTGGCGGAGGCGAACACGGATACCCTGCTTCTTTTCGAATACGGCGGCCTCGCGGACGACCAGGTCATCCATGTCTCGTTGGGGGTCTGCGATGTTGTAGGGCATGCCGCAGGCGCTGTATGAGACGTCCCGGGTCATCTCCAGGACGGTCACCCGAAGGTTCGGTTGGTGTCGTTTGGCGCGACTGGCGGCGCTCATCCCTGCGGCGTCGCCGCCTATGATGACAAAATCCATGAAGACCTCCTTGTTCTGTGCGGTTTGGGTTGAAGCATCGCCTCCGGCGGTAATGTTATGCCATCGCGGAGGCGGATCCGGACGCGGGACAACCGTCTCGGTTTCGGGCGTTCAGTTGACCGCATGCGGCGGAAATGTCCTGTCCCTTGCTGTGGCGGATGACGGCGGTATAGTTTTGGCTGGTGAGGATTTCCTGGAATTTCAAAATCCGAGCTTCATCGGGACGGCAAAACGGGCTGCCGTCGTGTTCGTTGAATGGGATCAGATTGATTTTGGCACGGACCGGACGCAGGAGGTCGACCAGGCGGCGGGCGTCCTTGTCCCCGTCGTTGACGCCGTCGATCAGGATGTATTCAAAGGTGATGCGTCGGCGCGGCTTGAGAGGGTATTCCCGGCAGGCCGCCATGAGAACCTCGATGGGATATCTCCGGTTGATGGGCATCAGGCGGGAACGGGTCTTGTTATCTGCCGCGTTTAGTGATATTGCAAGATTTACTTCCGTTTCCCGCCCCAGACGATCGAGTTGGGCCGCCAGACCGGCAGTGGAAACAGTAACCCGCCTGGCAGAAAATTTCAGGCCGCTGTCGGCGTCCGTGATGATTTGCAGAGCCCGGATGACGTGGGTGAGGTTGGCCAGCGGTTCCCCCATGCCCATAAATACGATGTTGGTCAGACGACGTGGGTCGGCGGCGGGGATGTCTAAAACGGCGTCGCGAACCTGGGCGATGATTTCGCCCATGGTGAGGTTGCGGATAAACCCCTCCTGCGCGGTCAGACAGAATCGGCATCCCTGAGCGCAGCCGACCTGGCTTGATATGCAGAGGGTGTAATGCTCTTTTTCGGGGATCAAAACCGATTCGATGAAGCGGCCGTCGTTCAGTCGCAACAGATATTTTCGGGCGCCGTCGCGGGCGGTTTCAACCGCGGTTCGATGCAGCCGGCCGATGACGAACCGCGCCGCCAGCTGCCGACGCAGGGGTTTGTTCAGGTCCGACATCTCTTCGAACCGGTCGACCTGGTGTTGGTAGATCCATTTAAAGATCTGTCCGGCCCGGTAAGGGGCGATACGCTCTTCCTGAAGTAGGCAGATGAGATCTGCCCGGGTGAGTTCCTTGATATCGATCGGCGTGGGTAGGTAATTCATTTTATATTGTTTTTACAAGAAGATCCAAAAATGATTTTTCTTGACATTACCTTGTTTGCATATTAAATTCAAGAATTTTAATTTGAAGTGAAATTGGTGCAGTTATGTTTGACAGTCTGAGCAGCAGGCTTGAAGGGGTATTTAAAAAGCTCAAGGGGCACGGCAAACTCACCGAGAAGAACGTCGAAGAGGGCCTGAGGGAGGTCCGGATGGCGCTCCTCGAGGCTGATGTTCATTACCGTGTAGCCAAAAAATTCATTGCCGATGTCAAAGCCCGCGCTCTTGGCCAGGAAGTCATGAAGAGTCTGACGCCGGGGCAGCAGGTCGTCAAGATTGTCAACGAAGAACTGACGCGTCTCATGGGTGAGAGCCTCGAAGACCTCAATCTTTCCGGCACCAGACCCGTATCGGTGATGCTTGTGGGGCTTCAGGGGTCCGGTAAGACGACGACGTCGGGAAAGCTTGCGGTTTATCTCAAAAAGAAAGGGAAAAAGCCGTATCTGGTGCCGGCGGACGTTTACCGTCCCGCAGCTATCGACCAGTTGAAAAAGTTGGGAGGGCAGATCGGCGTGCCGGTATTTCCGTCGGAAACCGAAATGGATCCGGTGGAGATTTGCGACAAGGCGAGGACCGCTGCCCAGAAGGCGGGGTGCGACGTCCTGCTGCTGGATACCGCGGGCCGCCTTCATCTGGATGCGGAGCTGATGGCGGAACTCGTTCGGATTCGGGATGCGGTGATGCCTTCGGACATTCTGCTGGTTGCCGATGCCATGACGGGGCAGGACGCGGTGAACATCTCGGAATCCTTTGACAAAGCCCTGGACCTCGGGGGTGTCATTCTATCCAAGATGGACGGCGATGCCAGGGGTGGTGCGGCTTTGTCTATTCGCGCGATTACGGGAAAGCCCATCAAATTTATCGGCGTCGGTGAAAAATTGACCCAACTTGAAGCCTTTCACCCCGACCGGATCGCATCGAGCATTCTGGGGATGGGAGACGTCCTGACTCTCATCGAAAAGGCCCAGTCGGTGATGGACGAGGAAAAGGCGGTCGAGCTCGAAAAAAAACTGAGGAAGAGCCAGTTCACCCTGGAAGATTTCAAGGATCAGATGGTCCAGATCCGAAAAATGGGATCCCTTGGAGACCTGATCGGTATGATCCCGGGGATGAAAACAAATAAGCAGTTCAAGAACCTTGACGTCGACGAGACCGAGTTGGTTCGTATCGAGGCGATCATCAATTCCATGACGCCGCATGAACGGTCCCATCATCAAGTGATCAACGGGAGCCGGCGAAAGCGGATCGCACGGGGAAGCGGTACCCAGGTGCAGGACGTGAACCGGCTCCTGAAAAATTATACTCAGGTCATGAAAATGATCAAAAAACTCAACAAAGGCGGCATACGCGGATTTGGCCGTGGAATGCTGCCGTTTTGAAAGGAGATGTTGGAAGCGGTATGTCAGTAAAAATCAGACTCGCCAGGCATGGCGCAAAAAAGAGGCCGTTTTACAGAATTGTTGTCGCAAACATTGAAAGTCCGAGAGACGGACGGTTTCTGGAGGTTGTCGGCACCTATAATCCGTTGCCTGATCCGGCAGAGGTGAACCTGAAAGGGGATCGCGTTAAATACTGGATGGCGCAGGGTGCGGAGCCGACGGATACCGTAAGGAACCTTCTTAAAAAACAAGGACTGCTGACCAACCCCTGATCGTCGTCTTTACCCCTGACTCTCTTGAACCCTTTAAGGAGGCGGAGCTATGAAAGATCTGATTAAGTACATTGCGCAGGCACTGGTTGACAATCCTGATCAGGTATCGGTAGAGGAGGTTGAGGGAAACCAGACCTCAGTGCTCGAACTCAAAGTGGCAAAAGAGGATCTGGGGAAAGTCATCGGGAAACAGGGGCGTACGGCAAGAGCGATGCGTACGATACTGAGTGCGGCTTCCGCCAAGGTGAAAAAGCGCACGGTGCTTGAAATTTTAGAGTAGAGTGGTGAAGGAAGAGGCCTGTTTCATTATTGGAAAAATCATCGGGGTTCATGGTGTCCGGGGAAACCTGAAACTATACCCTCATATCGAATCCATGGCGCTTCTGGAGCCCGGCGTGACGGTATATGTCGGGAACCCTGAAAACACCGGCGCAACGTACGCGATTCGCTGGGCAAAGCCCCACCATCGTACGATACTCCTGGCGCTTGACAATGTGACGGATCGGGATACGGCCGAAGCCCTGGTGGGGAACGACGTGTTCACGGAAAAATCGCGATTGCCGGTGTTGGAGGAGGGGCACTACTATTGGGCTGATCTGATCGGCCTTGCCGTTCGAACGACGGCGTTCAGAGAGTTGGGGATCATTGCGTCCATATTCCGGACGGGAAGCAATGATGTCTATGTGATTCGGGACGGCAAAAGCGAAATGTTGATTCCGGCCCTCGCCTCGGTGGTGAAAAATGTGGATCTGAAGCACGGCACCATGACGGTGGATCTTCCCGAGGGACTGATCCCGAGGGACTGATCCCGAGGGACTGATATAGACGCAAGGGACCTCTTTTTGTGGGAATCATGGGTACGGCGATGTCGGACGCAGAGGTGCTGGCATGCCGGAATGTTTGTTTCAGAGGCCTTCATGAGATGATTTTTCGGGTACTTACCATTTTCCCCGAGCTGTTTGATGCGTTCTGGGAAAACAGTATCATCAAGCGGGCGATCGAGGGTCACCACATCTCCGCGGCAGCTGTTGATATTCGACGATATACATCGGATAAACACCGCACCACGGATGATCGGCCTTACGGCGGCGGACCGGGAATGGTCATGAAACCCGAGCCTCTTGCCAAGGCTATCCAGGCGGCCAAGAAAATCACCCCTTTTTCCCGAACGGTGCTGATGACGCCCCAAGGGCGGCGATTCAATCAGTCCCTGGCCCATGAGCTGGCCCGGGAGGAGGGGGTGATTTTTGTATGCGGCCGTTATGAAGGGGTTGACGAGAGGATCTTCAATCAGTACATCGACGACGAAATCTCCATCGGTGATTATGTCCTCACCGGAGGCGAACTGCCGGTAATGATCATCATCGACGCGGTGACCCGCCTTCTGCCCGGTGTTCTGGGCGGTGCGGATTCCGCGGAAAAAGACTCATTTTCCGAGGGACTTCTGGAGCATGCCCATTATACCCGGCCAAGGGATTTTGAGGGGGACCGGGTTCCCGATGTTCTTCTTTCGGGCAACCATCAGGCTATAGAACAATGGCGTACCGAGACTGCCCTGATAAGAACGTTTCTCAAACGTCCGGACTTGATGGAAGACCGGGCCTTTACAGCCCGGGAGATCAACATTTTGAGAAAATGGTCTACCGAGATTGAAAGAATTGTTGAAACCCAAAATTTATCTCGCGCTGATTCACTACCCGGTCGTGAATAAAAACGGCGACACTGTCGCTGCGGCGGTGACGAATCTGGACTTGCACGATATCGCCAGACTGGCCAGAACTTACGGGGCTAAAGCCTTTTATGTGATCACTCCCCTGTCGGACCAACGGAAATTGGCCCGCCGGATTATATCCCACTGGGTGGAAGGCGGCGGAGGTGATTACAACCCCGCCCGAAAAGATGCGCTTTCCATCATCCGGATCAAGGAGAGGTACGAAGAGATGATCGATGAGATCACCGCAGAGGGGCAAGGCGTGCCCAAAACCGTGGTGACATCCGCGCGGAAAGCGCCGGGCAGTTTGAGCTGTGACCGGCTTCGCTGTATGCTGGCGCAAGGAGAGCCCTTTGTTCTCAATTTCGGCACGGCATGGGGCTTATCAGAGGAATTCATTCATGCAGCGGATTATCTGCTCGAGCCGATTACCGGGGGAACCCATTACAATCACCTGTCCGTCAGATCTGCGGCATCCATCATCGTGGACCGTCTTTTAGGCGGATCGTGTGAACAACATCAACATACCGAAATAGTTGGTTAGAGGGAATTATGAAACTATTGGAAAAAATGGAAAGGGAGATGATGCGTCTTGACGTACCGGATTTCATTCCCGGAGATACCGTCAAGGTGCATGTTAAAATCAAAGAGGGCGAAAAAGAACGTATCCAGGTCTTTCAAGGGGTGGTGATCAGCCGGCATCGGGGCATGGTCAATGCGACCTTCACCGTAAGGAAGGTATCCTACGGCGTCGGGGTCGAACGTATTTTTCCGTTGCATTCCCCCATCATCGACAAAATCGAGGTGGTCACCAAGGGGCGGGTTCGGCGATCTAAAATTTACTATCTTCGCAAGCTTCGGGGGAAGGCCGCTCGAATCAAGGAGAAACGCCTCAATTAATTCAAAGCCCACCATGTGGTCATTCGAAGCCCATGCCCGGAAAAAAGGTTTTGCGTCCATTGCGGGCGTTGACGAGGCCGGCCGGGGCCCCCTGGCCGGCCCTGTTGTCTCTGCCGCCGTGATGTTGCCTTCCGATTGGTTTGAGAACGGGTTGACGGCGGTAGGGACAATAGCGATTGACGATTCGAAGAAACTGGCGCCCCGGAAGCGGGAGATCCTCTTTGACCGCATTTATCGGGATGCCCCGGGCGTGGGGGTCGGCGTGGTGACTGCCGAGGAGATTGATCGCACGAATATCCTCCAGGCCGCTCTCCGGTCCATGGTCTTGGCGGTCAGGAATCTCGTTCTTCAGCCGGACTATCTTCTGGTCGACGGCCTTTTTCCGATTCCCATGGACCTGCCCCAGGAGCCGATTGTCAAGGGGGATGCCAAAAGCATATCCATTGCCGCAGCATCCATCGTCGCAAAGGTCACCAGAGACCGGCTCATGGAATGTTACCATCGGCAATACCCCCAATACGGCTTTTCCAGTCACAAAGGATACCCCACCCGGGCCCACCGTCTCGCCGTCGCTCTTTATGGCCCGAGCCCCATCCATCGCAAAACTTTCAAAGGTGTTCGTGAATATGTTGAATAAATCTCAGAAATTTGGCCGGGCGAGTGAGGCTTTGGCCGCTGACATTCTGAGACGATCGGGGTATCGTATTCTTGCCCGGAATTATCGGACGAAAATGGGTGAGATCGATATCATCGCCCGGGATGGAGAGACCATCGTATTCGTAGAGGTGAAGGCTCGTCGGGACAGGGGGCATTACGGTCATCCCAAATACGCCGTGACGCGAGCCAAGCAGCAGAAGATATCCAAAACAGCGCTTTATTATCTCAAGGGGACCGGGCAGATGGGCTGCAGCGCGCGTTTTGATGTCGTTACCCTCACACCCTGCGGCGATGACGTCCGGTGCGAGATCGTCAGAAATGCCTTCGAGCTTGCCTACGGCTGATCAATCCTGTCACCGGCAGCATGCGCCCCCTGGTCAGGGTAGGGATGGTGCCGACTGAATGCCCTTATCGCAGGCGGGCGGCGAAAGATTCGGGGTATCCCGCGTCGAGAATTTTGCGGATCGCCGTATCGATATCGTAACTGACCCGACGCACCTCCACCGATGACGCCGATATATCCCAAATGACATATTTGGCACGGTTGTCCCCGTCCCTGGGCTGGCCTACACTTCCCACGTTGATGAGATAGGCGGCGTCGTTTTCCAGAACGGCAACGCCCCGGGAGAACGGCAGGTAACGGGCGGATCCGCCGCGTACCCGAATCAGGTTCAACTCATGGGTGTGGCCGATGAAACAGTGCTTTTCGTCGATGCGGTGAAATGCGCGGCATATCTTGCGCTCCCGCATCTGGTAGAGGTAGAGGAACGGAGACTTCGGGGGAAATCCGTGAACGAACCGGGATCCCCATCGGATCAATAGGGACGGCATGCGATGGATATCCGCCAGGGTTTGAGAGGACAGCCCCGCGAAGGTCGATTGGAGTGTTGCCTGAACCTGTGGATTGAACCATTTGAAGAACCGAGGATATCTCACCGCCATTTCATGGTTTCCGAGAACCGAGAGGATGCCGCGCTCCCGAATCAACGCCATTACCGCTTCGGATTCGGCGCCGTATCCAATGTTATCACCCACTGAGACGATATGCTGGATTCCGGATCCGTCAATGTCCCTCAATACCGATTGAAACGCTTCGAGGTTTCCGTGGATGTCGGCAATGACGGCTATCCGCATGGCGTTTTTTTCAAATGGACAGCGGGATAACGTTCAGGTACCAGTTGATGAGACGGGGGCCGAAAAAGACGTAAATCGCTGCACCGGCTGAGAGAAAAGGGGCGAAAGGGACGGCCAGCTTCATGGTCTTCCCGCCGGTGATCATGAGTCCGACGCCCACGAGGGTTCCCAGGGCGGAACCGACGAACAGCGTGAACAGAACGCCCTTCCACCCGATGAGCGCTCCGATCATGGCCAGGAGCTTGATATCTCCACCGCCCATGCCGTCTGTTTTCTTGAGAGCGCTGTAACTCCAGGCGACGATGTAGAGGCTTCCTCCCCCGAACAGGATGCCTAAAAGAGCGTCTTTTACCGTCATCGACGGTACGGCCAATGAGGCGAGGAAGAACAAGGGGATTCCCGGGAGGGAAATGACGTCGGGAATGATCCTGTGATCGATGTCGATGAGACTGACGACCCAGAGCGTCGATAGGAACGTGAAGTAAACGATGGCTGACAGGCTTGCACCGAAAGTGGCGAATATGGCTGTCGCCGTAAGGCCGGTCGCCAGCTCGAGGGCCGGATATCGAAGCGGGATGGAGACACCGCAGTCTCGGCATCGACCTTTCAGGAGGGCATAGCTCAGCAGGGGAATATTGTTGTGGAACCGGATGGGCGCTCCGCATACCGGACAGGCGGACGGAGGGCGAACAATGGATTTCGCACGGGGGATCCGAAAGATGCAGACGTTCAGGAAGCTGCCGATGCACAGCCCGAAAACGAACACCACAAAGTGGATCAGGACCGATGGGTATATGGCCATGATAAATATATAGAAAGTTGAATGTCGGATGATTCCGCAAGGAATTTGAATTCAGGACTTGCGAATGTCGAAGCGCTCGATCCATCCATGGCTTTGCGCAGTGACAAAGCGTAGTGCATGACATATAATTGAATATGTGAAACCGCCAACCCTGAATTGAGATGCCGATGATCGACTCCGGAACGCGATCGGTTGTAATTGAAGTTGTAATAACCATGACATTCATGTCCTAGTTTTGCAAAAAAAGCAAGGATCATATTGTCAAAATGGAAATATGCGTTATCATATACGCTGAATTTATTCGCCTGAAGTCATGACTTAAGGCTGTCCGTTTTCAGCCGCACCACCGTCTGGAGTGCGCCGGAGATGGCATAAACGGTTACGGAAAATAGGAGAGAAAATGGCCGAATCGGACAAAGATGATCTTATCAGCATCATAGAAGAAGACGAAGAGGATATCGATATACCGGAAGTGTTGCCGTTGATGCCGGTGCGGGATGTCGTCATTTTTACGGATATGTTGCTGCCGCTTTTCGTGGGGCGGAAGAAATCCGTCAGAGCGGTGGAAGAAGCGGTGGCAAACGACAATTATCTGATGTTGGCTACCCAGCAGGATCCCGGCGTCGAAAACCCGAAACCCGAGGAGATATACACCCTGGGGACGGTAGCCCGCGTGCTTCGCATGTTGAAACTTCCGGACGGACGGATGAAAGCGTTGGTTCAGGGCGTTGCCAAGGCACGGATAGTGGAATACGTTCGTAAGCGCTCCTGGTATAGTGTCAAGATCAATCTCATCGAGGACCTGCCGGTTTCCAAGGATGACCTCACCATCGAGGCTCTCATGAGAAACGTCAGGGAGTACTCCGAGAAAATCATGACTCTTCGAGGGGAGATGAGCAGTGATGTGGGCGCCATTCTGGACAGCATCGAAGATCCTGGAAAGCTGGCCGACCTGGTGGCCTCCAACCTGAAGTTGAAGATTCAGGAATCTCAGATGATCCTGGAGATCATCGATCCTCTGGAGCGCCTCAAAAAGGTGAACGAGCTGCTTTCCCGTGAGGTGGACCTGTCGGCCATGCAGGCCAAGATCCAATCGGACGTAAAGGACGAGATTTCCAAGAGCCAGAGAGATTACTATCTGCGCGAGCAGGTGCGCGCCATTCACCGGGAATTGGGGGAGTTGGACGAAAAGGCCCTGGAGATCGAGGAGTACAAGCGGCGGATCAAACGGGCCCGTTTGGGCAAAGAGGCCAAGGAAGAGGCGGAAAAACAGCTCAGACGACTGGAGCAGATGCACCCCGACGCCGCCGAGGCGTCCATCGTCCGAACCTATCTGGACTGGCTGGTCGAACTTCCCTGGCAGAAAATGACCGCGGACCATTTCGACATCCCAGGGGCCAAAAAGGTGCTGGACGAAGACCATTACGGTTTGACCAAGGTCAAAGACCGAATACTTGAGTATTTGAGCGTCCGCAAGTTAAACCCCGAAACCAAAGGGCCCATTCTTTGCTTCGTGGGACCTCCGGGAGTGGGAAAAACTTCCCTGGGTCGTGCTATCGCCAAGGCCATGCGGCGGAAATTTTTTCGGATTTCTCTGGGAGGCGTTCGGGATGAGGCCGAGATTCGAGGACATCGCCGCACTTACATCGGCGCGCTCCCCGGTCGTATCATCCAGGGATTGAAACAGTGCGGCAGTCGGAATCCGGTGTTCATGATGGACGAGATCGATAAACTCGGCTCCGATTTCAGGGGCGATCCGTCATCAGCGCTGTTGGAGGCTCTGGACCCGGAGCAGAACGCCAACTTCAGCGATCACTACCTGAACCTTTCCTTCGATCTTTCCAAGGTGATGTTTATTCTTACCGCCAACATGACCGATACGATTCCTTCAGCCCTTCTCGACCGGATGGAGGTGATTCGGCTCTCCGGATACACTGACGAAGAGAAGATGGATATTGCGACGAAACATCTCTTGCCCCGACAGATCAAGGAAAACGGACTGAAGTCTAAAAATATCTCCATCACGGGCAATGCCATGCTCCAGATCATCAATGAATACACGTCGGAGGCGGGGGTCCGAAACCTCGAGCGGGAAATTGGGAGTATCTGCCGCAAGGTGGCCCGAAAGATAGCCGAGGGAGAAAAAGGGCCGTTTCTGGTTACTCGGGCCAATATTCATAAATATCTGGGGGTTCCACAGTACTATCCCGAGATGGACCAGGACGAGAGCCAAGTCGGTCTCTCGACGGGACTGGCCTGGACCGAGGCCGGAGGTGATGTCCTCTACATTGAGGTGTCGCTTTTCGGCGGGAAAGGAGATCTGCTCATCACCGGACAGCTGGGTGAGATCATGCAGGAATCCGCTCGAGCTGCCGTCAGTTATGCCCGTGCCAACATGGATCGATGGGGGGTGGACGAGTCGTTCTTCGAAAATCAGGATATCCACATTCACGTTCCCGCCGGTGCCATTCCCAAGGACGGTCCGTCGGCGGGTATCGCCATGGCAACCGCGCTGATATCGGTCATGACCGGTCGTCCGGTAAACAAGTATGTCGCCATGACCGGCGAGATCACCTTAAGAGGACGTGTCCTGCCCATCGGCGGTTTGAAGGAAAAAGCCCTCGGCGCTCTGAGAGGGGGCATTCAAACAGTGATTCTACCGGAGAAGAACAGGAAAGACCTCTCTGAAATTCCTGCGAACCTCAAACGAAAAATGAAGTTTATACCGGTTAAGCACATGGACGAGGTGCTTCCCATCGCCCTTGAGGAATCCGCCCCCAGGAAACGGCGGTCGGAACGGAAGACGCCCGCCGCGAAATCCCCCGGCACGTCGGCAGCGCGAGGGGAGCGCATGTGAGGATCCTGGCCGTCGACACCTGTTCCCGGAGCTGCAGTGTGGCCGTGACCGATTCAGGAAAGTTGGCAGGAGAGGTGACGACCCTGCGCCCGCAAACCCATTCCCGCCACCTGATGCGGATGATCGACATGGCCTTGGAGATGGCGGGCACGACGCTGGACGCGGTGGATGCCTTCGGCGTTACCCGTGGCCCGGGAAGTTTTACGGGGCTTCGCATTGGTATCAGCACAATCAAGGGATTGGCTCTGGCCGCCGGAAAACCGGCAGTAGGCGTTTCGAGTCTTCAAGCCCTGGCCTTGCCTTTGATGTGTTTCGATCGTCTTGTGTGCGCTCTCCTGGATGCAGGTAAGGGCGAGGTTTACAGCGCCTCTTATCGCTTCGCCCGAAGCGCCGGCCTTTCGGAAACCGAAGGCGACAGCCGATGGGGAACAACGGGTTTTTCAGCGGAGGAGAAGGTCCTGCACCCAGCGGACGTGTTAGCGGACATCACGGCGCCGTGTACGTTTGTGGGCGAAGGCGCCCGTGCTTATGCTTCCCTGATCACGGCCCGGCTGGGAGAGAAGGCCCGGCTGGCTGCAAACGAACATCATGTTATTCGAGGCGCCTCGGTGGCTCGGCTGGCCTTCCTTCGCCTGAAGTACGACGCGGGAAATGACATCACCGGCCTTGTCCCCAGGTATCTGCGCAAATCGGACGCGGAACTCAATCTCGACGCAAAACGCCGCACGGAACCCCGAAATGCCTGAGCCGCCATATCGTTTTTATTGACAATGCAGTATGATTTCACTATACAAAAACGATTGTCAGAGAACCATACCCTACAAAAGGCCGTTTAGATGAAAAATTTTGTCTGGTCCGATCCGCCGGGACAGACAGCATATCCCGTAGCAAAAGCCGGATATCCGTTTATATTCGCCGCCGCTTTTGCTACCGCTGTTTTTGCCCTTCTGGGGCTGGTCTGGCCGTCCGTTATTGGATTGGCGGCAACCCTAGGCATCTGTTGTTTTTTCAGGGATCCCGATCGTGTGATCCCCTACTCGGAAACGGGAGTCGTGTCACCTGCTGACGGCAGGGTGGTTTTCGTCGATACCGTCCCTGAGAATCCTTATATCGAAGGTCCGTCCTTGAAGGTCAGCGTGTTCATGAGCGTTTTCAATGTTCACGTGAACCGGGTTCCTTTTTCGGGAACCATTGTGGATGTTCTGTATCACCCCGGGAAATTTTTTTCGGCAAACCTGGATAAAGCCTCCAGCGATAACGAGCGCAATGCCGTCGTTCTCGAATCGTCCCAAGGCGTGCGGCTCTGCTTCGTTCAGATTGCCGGCCTGATCGCCCGACGGATTATCTGTTATGTCCAGCCCGGCGATCCGGTCACGAAAGGACAGCGTTTTGGTCTGATCTGTTTTGGTTCCCGGCTGGATCTATATCTGCCCTCGGATGCGACGCCATGCGTCCGGGTCGGCGATCGGGTGAAGGGCGGAACCTCCGTGTTGGGACATCTGAAATAAGCGGCCGTCTTCAGTGAGACCGCGCCGGGCGGTCTACGGAACGACACGATTCAAACGGAGACCACAGCGGTTGGTTTCGATAAAATGGCTCATGCTCAAGTTAGGTTTTAAGTGTCGTCAGATGGCTTAAAACCTAAATAATTTTATGAGATAACGTGGTGAGATAGCCCTCATGGCGTGGTGATGGTTTGACGGCGCTGTGATTCGTTTTTTGAGGAGCAGCGTATTCCGGGCGACGACCGGGGCTGAAAAGGCCGTCTGTCGAAAATGGGCGGTGCCCATGGAATCTTTGTTCGTTTCATTGCCGGCTATGCCAACTTTACATAACGCAGGAGAAAATTTTGGAACGTGTACCCATTACCAGAGAAGGATATGAATCCCTTAAACGAGAACTCGAAACGCTGAAGTCCGTCGAGCGACCGAAGAATATCAAGGCAATCGAAGAGGCCAGAGCTCACGGCGATCTTTCCGAAAACGCGGAATTCGATGCTGCGAAGGATCGTCAGGCGTTTATCGAGGGAAGGATCAGCGAACTGGGATTCAAGCTGGGGAATGCCGAGATCATTGACACTGAAAGTGTGTCCAGGGACCGTGCGGTCTTTGGATGCAAGGTGCTTCTTGAAAATATCGATACCGGAGAAGAGGTCCGGTATCAGTTGGTGGGACCTGATGAGTCGGATATCGAAAAAGGAAAGATTTCCGTTGGATCCCCCCTTGGAAAAGCGATCATCGGCAAATCGCCGGGAGAAGAAGTCGTTCTGAACGCTCCGGGCGGAAAACGGTGTTACGAGATCGTTGACATTTTGTAATCCAAAAGCGATAACCCGGGTCCGGCCGATTGAAGAAGCGGGCGGAGAAGAGGGAGAGGATAGTGGCGAGAATTACCATTGAGGATTGCCTGAACCGAGTTCCAAACCGGTTTAAACTGGTTCATATGGTGGCGAAGCGTGTTCGGCAGATCAGGGAGGGATCGGAATACCTGGTCAGCTCCCCGAAAAACGAAGATATTGTCGTGGCGCTGCGGGAAATCGCCGCAGCCAAAGTCTTTATCAAGAAAGAGCCCGACAAGGAATAGATGTTGCGGCACGTACACAAGACGCTCAGACGATCGGTGGGAAAGGCCCTGCACCGTTACGACATGATCGCGGATGGCGACCGGGTTCTGGTGGGCCTTTCGGGGGGCGCGGACAGTCTTACCCTGATGTGGTGTTTAAAGGAGCGTCTGGCCCGTGTTCCCATCCACTATGATCTGTTTGCCGTTTATATCGATCCTGGTTTTGAAGACGGCTTCAGCGACGATCTGATCCGTTATTCTGACGGCATGGGATATGCGCTGCGTGTGGAACATACCGATTTCGGCCCGCTGAGCCACAGCGACGTCAACCTGGAGAACCCTTGTTTTTTGTGCTCGCGGCTGCGTCGGAAGCGGCTTTTCGAGGTCGCCCGCGAACTCGGGTGCCGGAAGCTGGCGCTGGGGCACAACAAGGACGACATTATTGAAACCCTGTTTTTGAACATGTGCTACGCCGGTGAAATCAGCACCATGCTGCCGGTGCAGCCATTCTTTCAAGGCGCTTTTACGGTGATCAGACCTCTGGCGTTTTCGGACGAGGAGGTCATCCGGCGATTTGCAAAGGAAATGGCTTTCCCGGAATTCGTCAACTCGTGTCCCAGCGCCGCCACATCCCGGCGGGCTGAGATCAAGGCGATGCTGAAGACGCTCTATCGGTCCAATCGAAAAATCAAGGGAAATATTTTCAGGTCGATGAGTCATGTAAAACCGGATTATTTGTTACAATAGGCGCCGTGGATTGCCATATTCCGCAGCGCCGCAAACGATTCTCGAACCATGGTAGATGATGATAGACATACAAAGCCAGCGGGACGACCGCAATATCCCCATCGACAAGGTCGGCATCAAGAATCTCAGGTATCCCATCACCGTGAGAGACCGCCGAAACGGACGCCAGCACACGGTGGCCAGTATCAATATGTATGTGGATCTGCCCGGGAAGTATAAGGGCACCCACATGAGCCGCTTTGTGGAACTGCTCCACATCATCCGTCCGGAGATATCCCTTGACAAGTTTGCGCATATTCTCGAGCAGATGAAAGCCCATCTCGATGCGGCATCCGCCCACATTGAAATATCGTTTCCCTACTTTATCGAAAAGAAAGCGCCCGTCAGCGATTCCCCGGGCCTTCTGGATTATTCCTGCAAGCTCATCGGCGTGAGCGATTCGTCCGACGGTATCGACATCGTTTCGGAGGTGACGGTTCCCATCTCCTCCGTGTGTCCCTGTTCCAAGGAAATCAGCGATGTCGGCGCCCACAACCAGCGCGGCGAAGTGCGCCTCAGGACCCGATTCAAACGGTTTATCTGGATCGAGGATATGATCGAGTTGGTGGAGGGATGTGCTTCCTGCGAGGTCTATTCGGTTTTGAAGCGTGTGGATGAAAAATGCGTGACGGAGAGGGGCTACAACAATCCCAAATTCGTCGAGGACGTGGTCCGTGACATCGCAGCCAAGCTACTCGAGGATCAGAACATCACCTGGTTTTCCGTCAGTGCCGAAAATTTCGAGTCCATCCACAACCACAGCGCATACGCCTCCATTACCCGCGGCGAAAACCCCAACGCAGGGGCGGAGAGTATCATCTAGTCGCTTTTTGTTCGAGAAGGCCGGCCAACCGTGACATGACCGGGTCGACGGATTTATCGGGGGTATTCAGTATCAGCACGAAAGGGGACAGACTGCCGTCCTTTCCCCTGACATAACCGACTCGCGTTTTGACCCCTGTGAGGCTTCCCGTCTTGTAATAGATGCCGCCGTCCTCCCGCATGAAGTCATGGAGCGGGGCGAAGGCTTCCAAGATCTTCATCATGCAAGCGGCCGTGATGCGATTTTCCCGCGATATCCCGGATCCTTCGACCATCCGTATGTCACGCCGCTTCAGCACAGTCCGGATATAGTCATCAGCGGCCAAAATGCCTTTTTCGAGGGTCCCCGGCGGGCCATGGACGGCGATTCCCGCTGAAATCAGCAGTTGATTCGCTATGTAGTTGTTGGAGTACATCAACAGTTGCCGAATGATCTCATCGAGACTGTATGTTGCGTCGTATCGGTACACCATCCGGTCTTGACCCGGTCGGATCACGCCCGACTTCACCTTCCCCCTGGAGCGAACGCCGGCGTCGCGTAGAAAATGACGGAACAGATGGCCAGCGTAAAGCATTGCTTCATCCTTTTCCGCCGACAGGACGATCCGCTCCGCCGTTCGACCGGATTGCCGAATGCGGTCAAGGATAAACGGAAGCAAAGGCGTCTGCGGTTCGGCACTGACATAGCGGTGCTCCGAGAGCCTGATGAAGTTGACGGTGTTGAAATTGACGGCGAGTGCGCCGTTGGGTGCGTCGTATGGATTGAGGGTGTCGGTGATCCCGGGCACGGCTACTGCCCCGAACCATGATCCGTCAACGATCAGGTCGTTGAAAACATGGATGCGTTCCGCCATTGTTGCCGATATATTTCGTATGACCTCCGAAATCAGGAGGGGGTCGCCGTATCCCTTGATTTTTAAATTATTTCGATCGTCCAGATAGAATTCGGTTTTGAAGCGGAACGCCGTGCCGAGATAGTGTCGGGCAATGAGGGCTGTCAGAATCTTCAGGGTGGAGGCCGGCACGAGCATCCTGTCGGCACGGATGCTCACCACCGTTTTGCCGGCAGGATCAGCCGCCAGAAGCGCGTCCTGGTCTCCCAGGAGGCGGGCGATGGACTGTCGTTCCATATTCAGGCGCTTCGATCCTTCGCCCCCGACGGCGGAGAAAGCGTCCGTCGCCCCGGGACGAACCCCATGACAGGCCGCCAGGAGCAGCAGAGAAAAAAACCACCGGTTCAATCGGCCGATCCTTCGCTGACAAGGGCACGGGCAACGGCCATATCATAGACGGACCTGGGATCGAACCCCCCGGATTTCCGGTCGTAAAGGGCAGCGGCGGCCTGGATCGCGGCAAACGGAACCCACCCGTGCTGTTCCCACAAGGTCGTGTCGTCGGCGCTCCACAGCCTGAAGCAGATGTCCGGCCCCGTTTTCCGGACATACATGTGAATACGGGGATTCTGGGGGTAGGGAAGATAATAGAGCCCCTTGTCATCTTTCATGATTGAGGTTTCCTTTCTCCCGGGCTTTCTTCTTGACCATCAGCAGCCCGGGACTCTTGTGGAGATACATGAGCGGCGAGTCACATCCCAGGTCCATGAAAGCCTGCTCCAGCGTGTCGAAGAGTACCGGCCTATCCGGCCACGTAAAGGATTTCTTTTCTTCGAGCAGGCGGTGCCAGGCATTTTCGCAGGCGGGCTTGCGGAGAAAAACTTCCCGCATGGCCGCATCGCAGAGAAACATCTCGCAAACAATCGGTTTTAAACGCCACAAACAACCGGACTCGGAGAGATAAACGCATTTGAATCCGTTTGAGGGGGCTTCGAGTACGCGAAAAAGGCTTGAAAGTTCTCGTTCTTCCGAGATCAGGGCGTTGATCGCGATGTCGGCAAAAAAGGTGATGATGCCGTCCTTCGAACAACAGGCGCTCAATCGGTTCCGATAACATTTCATGTTGCAAAGGTGCCCGAAATATTGCGACAGAAACCGCCCTGTCCTTCGGCGGAAGTCGAGATAGTCCGCCAAGGTGGCGCGAAGGTTCTCCCGTTGATCGTCGGACATGGCGTTCAGGTACGTTAACACGGCATTCAGACCGTTCAACTGTTCCTCTTGATAATCGTTCATAGTCAGTCAAAATATGGAAAAAACGATTGTAAGTCAAGTCTGCTCCTCATATAGTTGAAATATTGTTGGGAGGTTACATCCAAAAACCAGAACGAAAGCGGCATCTCGCCGTGCCGGGTCGGTGTCGGACATCCGCCGATGAACGAAAAACAGCAGAGACATGCCCTTGGGACTATCAGCGTGAAGGAGACGAACATGGAGAACACGGCTCGAACAGTCTTTGGATACCACGAAGCGACCAAACACCATTTCCATCGGTACGCACGATCTTTGGGTTTCATGGACTGGGGAAATCAGCCGGACCCGTTCCGAAACTATGTGGGCGCGGAGCGTTTTCCCCTGCCGTTGATCCGAGAGGATCCTGCGGCCGGTCACATATCCCTTTACCGCCGGATCCTTCCACCGGCTCCGTCGAACGCTTCGACCTTGGGGGCCTTTCTTGAGCTTTCCATGGGCCTTTCCGCCTGGAAAACAACCGGCGGCAGCAGATGGTCCCTTCGGATGAACCCCTCTTCCGGCAACCTGCATCCCACCGAGGTCCACCTCGTGTGGTCCGGAACAGAGGATCCAGCCGCCGGCGTCTACCACTACGATCCCTTCAACCACATGCTGGAGCAGCGGATGGCGCTTGCCGACGGCCTTGTACAAGCCATTCGGGACAGCTTTCATCCCGACGCCTTCCTGGTGGGCATCAGCAGTATTTTCTGGCGGGAATCCTGGAAATACGGTGAGCGTGCCTTTCGGTACTGCCTTCTGGACGCGGGGCACGCCCTTGCGACCCTGAGCTTTTCCGCAGGTCTTCTCGGTTGGCGGGTGACGGCCCTCGGCGGGTTATCGGATTCGGACATCGAGACGATCCTGGGGTTTGACCGGACAGTGTGGCCGAAATCGGGAAAGGAACATCCGGAATTGCTGTGCGTGGTATATCCGGCCGACGTTGTGGTCCCCCTGGATCTCTCCCCGGAGGTTGTCGCGGCCTTTTCAGAGATCCCCGTGGTCGGTTCCCCCAATCCACTCAGCGGGCGATCCGTCAATTGGGAGATCATCGATGCGGTTGCGGCCGCCGCCCGAAAACCCAAAACGACGGAAGCAACCTTCCGCCTTCCCGACCGGTCGTTTATAACGGCGCCGCCGTCAGCCTTTTCCGCGGCCGCCGTCATCCGGAAGCGGCGGAGCGCTACGGCATACGATGCCGGCGGGGAGATCGACCGGGAAGTCTTCTTGGGTATCCTTGACAAGACCCTGCCCCGCCATGCCGGGGCACCGTTTGATCTGGAGGCCTCGGCACCGGCGGTGGATCTTCTGCTGTTCGTCCATGGGGTGCGCGGACTGTCTCCGGGCCTCTATTGTTTCATACGAACCGAAGACGGCCTCGATGGTTTGAGACGTGCGATGAGGCCTGGTCTGCGCTGGTCGGCCGTGGACAACGGGTTTCCCCTGTTTCTGCTGCGAACGGGGGATTACAGGGACACGGCCCGGAGGGTCAGCTGTCATCAGGATATCGCCGGAGACGGCGTCTGTTCCCTGGGGATGATCGCGGCTTTCCGGTCAACGGTTCTTGGGGCACCCTACCAATACCGTCGCCTTTTTCGGGAGAGCGGAATGATCGGTCAGGTCCTCTATCTGGAAGCCGAGGCCGCCGGCATCCGCGGAACAGGAATCGGGTGCTATTTTGACGATGCCGTTCACGAACTTGCCGGATTTTCGGACGACCGCTACGTGAGCCTTTATCATTTCACGATGGGTGCACCCGTGGGGGATGGACGCCTTGAATCGATGCCGCCTTACCGTCATTTGTCGGACGTTTGAATTGCCTGATCCGGCAGTCTCGTGCCCCATGTGAGGATCAGTTCCGGGAAGGTGACCGGTCACCTCTCTCGCGGGGTCGGTCGATGGACCTTACAGCGTGGTTCGGTTCGTCGCAGAGATCCTGAAACACCTTTTTTTTCAGCGCGATAAATTCGTTGTCGTCGATCATTCCGTCCCGCTTCAAGCGAGCAAGGGAATGGATCTGATCAATCGGGTTTCGTGACGAATCCGAGGTTTGGGCATCACCGCTCATGTCCGGCAGCAGCGGCGTCGGATGGTCAGGAGCCGTCAGCAGGACGGGGGAGGACCGTCGCCCGCCGTAGGATAATGTCATGAGTCCGTTGAAGAGCACCAACTGAACCGGCTCCCCCCGTTCGGCGCGTCCGGCGGCATCCCGAAACGCCGCGGCGCCGTCCATGCGTATCCGTCGATAAAGCCGCCATCCAAATCTGGCCGTGAAAAAAATAGCCGACGCCACAAGGATGATACCCGATCCTATAATGGCATATCTGAAATCGAGGACGCCTTTAATCAGCACCACCACGAAGGTTCCCATCAGGGGGACGGCAAAAAGAGCGAGCAGGATAATATAGAACAATCCGAGATTGGACAACATGTACAGCTGACGTTTCAGAGCCTCGCCGCGCATGTATTGGTTTCGTTCCATTTTCATGAACAAACTCCTTTAAACAACATCATCAACGATATATAAAGGGCCGTGAAGAAATAATCAACTGGTTTTATCGAAGACGAAAGGATCAAGCATGGAAGCGACGGCGGCAGCGGCGTTCAGGGAATGCCTCGTTCGCTGGTATCTGGAACACCGACGGAAGCTGCCCTGGCGGCAAACGGTCGATCCGTTCGGCATATGGGTCTCCGAAGTGATGCTTCAGCAAACCCAGGTCGATACGGTCATTCCCTATTACCGGCGGTTCATGGCACGCTTTCCGACCGTGGGGCGTCTTGCCGAGGCTGATTTACAGGAGGTTCTCAAGCTCTGGGAGGGACTGGGTTATTATGCGCGAGCCCGAAATCTCCATCGCGCGGCTCGGCAACTGGCGGCGGATAACCACGGCATTCTCCCGGACGATGTTATTGCGCTCCGTAGGCTTGCAGGGATCGGCCGATATATTGCCGCAGCGGTCGCGAGTATCGCCTTTGGACGCCCTCATGCGGTGGTGGACGGAAACGTCAAACGGGTGCTGGCCCGGCTGTCGCTGATCAATGCTCCGGTGAACCGTGCCGATGCCTATCCTCTATTTGAAAAAGAGGCCCAGTCCCTGCTGGACCTCAAAGACCCCGGCCGCTTCAATCAAGCGGTAATGGAACTGGGGGCGCTGGTATGCCGACCGAAGCGGCCCCATTGCGATGCATGCCCGGTTGCCGCTTTCTGCCGGGCTTATTTGACCGGCCAGGTCTCGACCTATCCCAAGCGGGTATGCAAGCCGCCGATTCCCACCCGTGCCATGGCGGCGGGCGTGATTCAGAGGGGCGGCAGGGTACTGATCCTCCAGATTCCGCTGGAAGGACTTCTGGGCGGGTTCTGGGAGTTTCCGGGAGGGGCCGTGGAGGCCGGGGAATCATCGGAGGCGTCTTGCATTCGTCACATCCGGAAGAAGACCGGGCTCTCGGTGGACACTTGCGGCCACTTGGGACGAATCCGGCATGCCTATACCCATTTCAAGGTCCTGGCGGATCTGTTTATCTTTCGGTGGCGGTCCGGATCTGTCTGTCTTGACGACCATTTGGATCATCGTTGGGTCGGTCCCGAAGAATTGACACAATACCCCCTCCCCAAAACCCACCACAAGTTCATGTCGCTTCTGGTCGGACAGGATTTCCGAATCCAAAGACCGTAGCCGTAAAGAACCCCTCCGCGTCGCTCAGAGCGGGACGCCTGACGGACGGATGAGATAGAGCCGCCGAGGGAGGGCCAGGACCGGAAGGGTGTAGTGAACGACGTCGATGAAAATGTTCCCGGCGTCGTTCCCGTCGGCGATGAGCGCTTCGGCGGCGATGATCTCCTTTTCGGAAATTTCCCCCTTCATGGCGATGAGGAGACCATCGGATTTCAGGAGGGGTCGGGCCATTCGGATGAATCCGTCCAGGGCGGTAAGTGCCCGGCAGACGATTACATCGAAGGCCCCGGCCATGGGGTGCTGCATGGCCAGGGCTTCGGCTCGAATGTGATGGGCGGAAATGTCCTGCAATCCAAGGACCCGGATGAGGTAATTGAGGAAACTGACCTTTTTGCGAACGGTGTCGATCAGGGTGACTGAGAGGGATGGGTCCATGATTTTGAGGGGGATGCCTGGGAATCCGCCGCCGGATCCAATGTCTAGCGTAACGGACCCGCTCGGGATATGCCGGGAGGGCATGAGGGCATCGAGGAAATGCTTGACGGCGACGGCCTCGGGTGTGGTGATGGCCGTCAGATTGGTCGCCTTGTTCCAGTCCAGGAGGACCTCGGCGTGACGGGCAAATAGCCGCGCCTGGGACGGCGATACCGAAAGGCCCATGGCCGCCGCACCGCTTTCGATGAGCGCCAACCATTCCGGAGACCCGATTTCCATGGTTCTTTATACCTCGGGTTCGCGAAATTTGGTTTTGGGTTTATCCGGATCGTCGAAATCCATGAGGATGACGTAATCGCTGCTGCTGGAAATGATTTTTGCATTGGGGTACCGTCGCTTGAACACGTGAATCATGGCCGCATTTTCTCTGAGGGTCGTCGCGACGAATCCCTTGTAGTCGTTTTCTTTGGCGATAATCTCGAGCTGCTCCAGAATGTAGGAGGCGATACCCATGCCTTGGTAATCCTCCCGAACCACGAAAGCCACTTCCGCACGATCGTCCTCGGCTTCGGCGTAGGAACCAATGGCGATGATCTCCTGGTGTCGTTTCCTGTGAACCAGACCGATAAGAGACATGTTTTTCTTGTAGTCAACGCTGGCATACTGCTTTTGGAGCACTTCGTGGGAGAATACCTTCATTTTGTAAAAGAAACGGTAGTAGATGGTTTTTTCCTGAAGGCTGTAATAAAAATTCCGGTAAGCGAATTCATCCGATGGAAAGAGCGGTCGAAAGAGGACGGTTTTTCCGTTTTTCAGTTCCATGGTGGTCTTGTAACCCTCCAGGAAAATGAGGTCCTCCTGGGCCGGGGGCAACTGGTCGGAGAAGATGTAACGCTTGGTCCTGGCCGATTCGATGAGTTCCTCCCGGAATTTGGGATGGGCGATCTGGGTGAGCTCCATTGCCCGCTGGTAGATACTTTTGCCCTGAAGTTCGGCGATGCCGTACTCCGTAATGACGATATCCACGTCGGCCCGGGTCGTCGCCACGCCGGCGCCTTCGCTCAGATTGGGAACGATGCGGGAGACCGTTCCATTCTGGGCCGTTGACGGTAAGGCAACGATGGAGAAGCCGCCCTTGGACATGGCCGCACCCCGGAGAAAGTCGACCTGATCGCCGATGCCGCTGTAGAAAAGGTTGCCCATCGAATCCGAGCACACCTGTCCGGTCAGATCAACCTCGAGGGCGGAGCTGATGGAAATCAGGTTGTCGTTCCGGGCGATGACGGTGGGGTCGTTAACGTAATCGGAAGACCTGAAATAAAACATGGGGTTGTTGTGGACAAATTCATAGAGCTTTTTGGATCCCATGCAGAGGGACGCCACCACCCGGCCCGGGATCAGGGTTTTCTTCTTGTTGGTGATCGCCTTTTTTTCAAGGAGCGGAAGGAGTCCGTCGGTAATGACCTGCGTGTGGATTCCCAAGTCCTTTTTCTTGTGGAGATAGGGCATGATGGCATTGGGCAGATGGCCGAACCCCACCTGGATAGTGGCCTCGTCATCCACCACCTGAGAGACGTACATGCCGATGCGCCGGGTAATTTCGTCTCGCTTGGCGTAGGAGGACGTCATCTCCACGATATCTTCTTCGTGCAGCACGATATAGTCGATCTCGTCGATATGTACAAAGCTGTCACCCCAGGTTTTTGGCATTTTGGGATTGACCTGGGCGATGACCAACTTGGCGTTTTCCATACCCGACCGGGTGATGTCGACGGAAACGCCGAGACTGCAGTAGCCGAATTTATCCGGGGGACTCACCTGAATGAGCGCCACATCCAGCCCGATCCGTTTGCTGAAAAAAAGTGTTGGAATCTGGGATAGATAGGTCGGGATATAGTCGATTTTACCCTCAAAGGCGGCTTTGCGCATCGCGCGGCTGATGAAGAAGAGCTTGAGGGAAAAGCGTCTCAGAAACATGTCTTCGTTGACATAGTCGGACAGGGTGGAGGAGAGCATCTGGTAGATCATGATATCCTGCATGCTCATATCTTCCACCATGGTTCGGATGAGATGCTGGGGCTCTCCACACCCGGTGCCGATAAATACCCGACTGCCTCGCCGGATCTTCGAAACGGCTTTTTCGGCATTGACGACCTTGTGGGGGCAATACTCACGCACATCCATTCTGTCGCATTCTCCTTGAAAGATTGGTGATTGAAACGCATTGGCCGGAGCCAACGGAACCTTTCCGCATTCGGAACGTTGTATCGCGACGGTCGGCAGAAGGTTCGAAATCTGCCTGACGTGAAACCCTGATCACTACAGACCGGAATAACGGTTCAACATTAAGCGGCACTTTGAAATGTGAGTTTTGAACGTTTCACGAAATCGTCTGAAAATTGACTTTTTGCGAATACATAACATCGCAAATCACAAAAATAGTCAAGGAAGCTCTCTTGCCGGGAGTTGTTTTTTCGATTCCCGGAATCTGGACATCCGATGAAGCCCGAAAGCCTTCGGCGTCGATGTCGCCATAGATTATCGGAAAAAGGATGGGTATCATTCTTGACACATTATAACAATTTATTTAAATTGAACCGTTTAATGGAAAAGTTGGCTGAGCGTCGCGCGTCGTTTGGAAGAGGCCCGCCCCCGGCCCTGTCGCATCGAACGTCGTCTCATCAACCCCTTTGAGTGGATTGTGGCATATCATGGGGTCTCTGTTCGATCCACTCCTGTTAGTTGGGTGCGATTTGTTTATGGATGGTGCGCGGGGTGACAATCTTGAACCAAATTGTAGGAAGCGGAAACATTGAATTACAGAACAGATCCCGTTGCCGGATGGTGGCTGCCGGATGAAAAAATTCCTGAAACTGAACCTGAAATTGGAAATGGCGTCCTCAAAAAATCGATATTCGCCGTAAACCGGCCGGTTATGGTGGTGGTGAAGGATGGTCGTCTGGCCGTCACCAGGGGCGGTTATATTATGCTTGGGGGAGATACCTCCCCAAAAACCGATGCGCTGCCGCTTATGGCGTATGTGCCGCCGCTCCATCCGAGGCAGTTGGGGAATGCGGATTTCAGGCGACGTTATGGGCTTGATTACGCGTATGTCGTGGGTGCCATGGCCAACGGCATCACCTCGGTGGAGATGGTTGAGGCGGTGGGAAAGGCGGGAATGCTCGGATTTTTCGGAGCGGCGGGGCTATCCATCGAGGCTATTGAAACGGCTGTCGACCAACTTCAGCGCAGGCTTCCCGACGGCCGCTTCGGCGTCAACCTGATCCACAGCCCCAGTGAACCTGACCATGAAGCGGCCACCGTGGCGCTTTTCCTTCGCAAAGGGGTAAGACTCATCAGCGCGTCGGCATTTCTAGGGCTGACGCTGCCGTTGCTGCATTACCGGATCAAGGGGATTCATCGAGATGAGAACGGGAACGTGGTTTGCCCCAATCGCCTGGTGGCCAAGGTTTCCCGCGTGGAGGTGGCAGAGAAGTTTCTCTCGCCGCCACCGGCAAAGTTGGTGGCAAAGCTGGTGGCCGAAAGGAAAATCTCTCCCGAAGAGGCTGAACTGGCCCGATTGGTTCCGGTGGCCGACAGCTTGACGGCCGAAGCGGATTCCGGCGGTCATACGGACAATCGGCCGGCTCTCGCGCTTCTCCCCACCCTGATTGCCGTTCGGGATCACATGGTGGAAAAATATGTTTATCAGCACCCGATTCATGTGGGATTGGGCGGCGGCATCGCTACCCCTGCATCAACGGCGGCCGCGTTTGCCATGGGGGCGGCCTTTGTATTGACCGGGTCGATCAATCAGGCCTGTCTGGAAGCGGGAACCTCAAAGAAGGTTCGGGGAATGTTGGCTGAGGCACGACAGGCCGATGTGGCCATGGCTCCCGCCGCCGACATGTTCGAGATGGGCGTGAAGGTCCAGGTGCTCAAGCGGGGCACGATGTTTGCTCAGAGAGCCGCCAGGCTTTACGAGCTTTATGTGCGGCACGATCGGTATGAGGATATCCCGGCCGAGCAGAGAGCACTTCTTGAAAAGGACTATTTCCGGTGCAGTTTCCAGGCTGCATGGGAGCAGACCCGAGCTTTCTTCAGTCGCCGGGACCCGCGCCAGAACATTCGCGCGGAGAAGGATCCCAAACACAAGATGGCATTGGTGTTCCGATCCTATTTGGGTCAGTCGTCCGGGTGGGCCGTCACGGGGGATCCCACGCGGGTGATCGACTACCAGATCTGGTGCGGTCCGGCCATGGGGGCGTTCAACGAATGGACGCGAGGGACGTTTCTGGAACGGTCGGAGCAACGAGACACCTTGACGGTGGCTTTGAACCTGATGCTGGGCGCCAGCATCATTACACGGGTGAACTGGCTTCGGAACCAGGGCGTCGATGTGCCTCAGACCCTTGCGAAATACACCCCGCTCCCCCTGTCGGAACTTTTTGAAAAACTCGATCAGCGTTTTTAAAATTTCAAGATAATCAAGGTTGATGGATTTGACAGAAACGAACACACCCAGCAGAAAAGATGACCTCATCGCCGTTATCGGCATGGGATGCCTGTTTCCCAAAGCTTCCGGATTGAAAGCATACTGGCGACTGATCGTTCGCGGCCAGGACGCTATCGACGAGGTGCCAGAGACCCATTGGTCGCCTTCGGATTACTTCAATCCGGATCCCAAATTCCCGGACCATGTCTACTGTACCCGCGGCGGGTATCTCTCACCCGTGCCGTTCGATCCAACGGAATTCGGAATTCCGCCGGCCTCCCTGGAGGCGACGGACACCTCTCAACTCCTGGGATTGGTGGCGGCGCGTCTCGCGCTTGAGGATGCGGGATACGGCGGCGGACGAGAGTTCAACCATGACAGGACCAGCGTCATCCTCGGGGTGACGGGCACCCAGGAACTGGTCATCCCACTGGGCGCCCGACTGGGTCATCCGATTTGGCGACGCGCCCTTACGGCATCCGGCATTTCCGCTGAAAAAACGGCTGAGGTGATCGATCGTATTGCGGACGGGTACGTGCCCTGGCAGGAAAATTCATTTCCGGGACTTCTGGGGAATGTGGTGGCGGGGCGCATCTGCAACCGTCTCAATCTCGGAGGCACCAATTGTGTCGTGGATGCAGCCTGTGCGAGTTCCATGAGCGCCATGCATATGGCCGTGATGGAACTCAAGACCGGTCGGTCCGACATGGTGGTGACCGGTGGCGTGGATACGCTGAACGATATCTTTATGCACATGTGTTTCTCCAAGACGCCGATCCTTTCACCCACGGGGGATGTCCGTCCTTTTTCCAGGGACGCCGACGGATCGATCCTGGGAGAGGGGATCGGCCTCCTGGTTTTCAAGCGTCTTGCCGATGCCCAACTGGACGGCGACCGGATCTATGCGGTGATCAAGGGTATCGGCACCGCCAGCGATGGTCGATCCAGCAGTATTTACGCGCCTCGGCCGGAGGGGCAGATCAAGGCGCTTACGACAGCCTATCGAGAGGCTGAAATCAATCCCGAAACCGTCGAGTTGATCGAGGCTCACGGTACCGGCACGCGCGTCGGCGACGAGGTCGAGTTCAAGGCGCTCCGGGAGGTTTTCACGCAAATGGAATCGTCTTCCGGTCAGCAGCGAAAAAACTGGTGTGCCGTCGGCACCGTAAAGTCGATGATCGGACACACCAAGGCAGCGGCGGGTGCCGCCGGCGTCATCAAATCGATTCTCGCCCTTTACCACAAGGTTCTGCCGCCGACCCTCAAGGCCGAGATCCCCGACCCCCGGCTCGAGATAGAGGAGAGTCCTTTCTATCTCAGCACCTCTGTCCGCCCATGGCTGTCCACCGGCAGTCATCCGCGGCGGGCCGGCGTCAGCGCCTTCGGTTTCGGCGGCAGCAATTTTCACATGGTCCTTGAAGAGTATCCATCCTCGACACGTGAGCCGGCATGGGACGGATCTGTGGAGATCTTCGCCCTTTCCGGAGCCAGCCGTGAAGAGATCGCTCATCGACTCGAGGTGTTTCAGGGGGATATCGAGGACTTGCACGACGAAGACATCGCGGTCCTGGCAGCCCGAAGCCGGGCGGAATTTTCCGTGGGATCCCCTCATCGACTCTTGGTCGTCATCGAAAAAACCCTCGACCGTTTTGAAAATATAGCGAACGTCTTTTCGGAAGCCTTGAATACCCTGAAGGCGAACGTCAGGGAGACTATCTGGAATGTTCAGAATATCTTCTACGGCGGACCCGTAAGCGATTCAGGCAAGCTGGCCTTCGTTTTTCCCGGACAGGGGAGCCAGTACGTCGACATGGGCCGAGACCTGGTCTGCCGTTTCCCCGAAGCGTTGAAAGTCATGGACATGGCCAACGCAGTTGTTGATCGGCTGGGATTTCCGGGGGATCTCGTTTATCCAAAGCCCTCCCGAAGCCCGGCGGAGCGAGAAGAACAAGAAAATCGACTTCGACAGACCGAGGCGGCTCAACCGGCCATCGGCGCGGTGAGCCTGGCCATGGCGCGGATCCTGCAACGTTTCGGAGTGATGCCCGACAGCGTCTGCGGCCATAGCTTCGGGGAGTTGACAGCACTCTGCGCGGCAGGATGGATCGACGGCAAAACCTTTATGGATCTGGCCTTCACCCGGGGCAGGCTTATGGGTGCCGCGGGAGGCGGCACGATGACCGCGGTCAAGGCATCCCTGAACGAGATCGAGGACCTGATCCGCAAGCGGGGGCTCGATGTGGTTCTTGCCAATCGGAACACGCCGGACCAAGGGGTAATATCCGGTTCCGTCGACGCCGTGGAACAGGCCGAAGGCATCTTTCGATCTCTGGGGATCCAAATTCGACGCCTCCCCGTCTCGGCAGCGTTCCACAGCGATTTGATGGAGTCGGCCCATGCGCCTTTCGCCGAGGCTGTCGGGCGGACACCGATGCACCCTACCGACATCCGGGTGTTTTCCAATGCCACGGGGGGACCGTACCCTCTGAATCCCGATCAGGCCAGGAGACTTCTGGCCGATCAGATTCTGTCTCCGGTCGATTTTGTCCGGGAGATCAAAGCCCTTATGGATGCCGGGGTTCGAACCTTTGTGGAGGTTGGTCCCAAATCGGTCCTGACCGGTCTGATTCGGTCGATACTGAAGGGGTTGCACGTCAACGCCGTCGCCCTGGATGCCTCGTCCGGACGCCGGTTCGGCATTGCCGATCTGGCCAGACTTCTCTGCCATCTTGCGGTGATGGGGCATTCCGTGGCGCTGGAGCAATGGGAGACGAGAGCGCCCGAAAAACGGAAGCAACGGATGAACATTCCCCTCGTCGGCGCCAACTACCGCTCCCCCGTCAAAAAAAATCGACATCATGAGGCGGCTGGAAGCATGCCTGCGGTTGCCGATCGATCGAAAGCAACGGACAGTGCCGCTCCCATTGTCGCGGATATTCAACAGGCATTGCCTGACGAACAATCACCGGCCTTATCCGAAGCGGTTCGCTTCGAGCCGGATAAAACGCGTTCTAAAAACGAGAAGACAATGAACATGAAAAAAACACATCAGCCGCCGGTGACCGGAAATACCATCGGGGGATACTTGTCGGATGCCTTCAAAGTGGTCCAGGAGGGTCTGAAATCCATGCAGGCGCTCCAGATGCAGACCGCCGAGACCCATAAACGCTTTCTGGAAACCCAGGCTCAGGCCAACCGCACGCTTCAGGAGATGATGGAAAGCACTCAGCGTCTTGCCGAGGCTTCCCTGGGGAGGACGCCGATTGAGCCGACCCAGCCCTTCACGGCGCCGCTGCCGTCACCGACAACGGCATCCACGGCATCGGTCCCTCTTCAGGATGATACTGTGAAGCGGGCGGCGGTTTCGTCGTCGCCCTCACGAGCGCCGGCGACCGTTATGAAATCGGCGTCGGTGACCGATGCCGTATCGCCGACGCGTCCGGTTTCACCTTCTGACGGCAACAGACAGGCCGGAATCGAAGCCGCCATGCTGGCGGTGGTCGGTGAATTGACGGGCTACCCGGTGGAGATGATCTCTCTGGATATGGACATCGAGGCGGATCTGGGCATCGACTCCATCAAGCGAGTCGAGATTCTATCGGCCTTCGAGGAGAAGATGCCCCATTTACCCCAGATATCTCCCGAGATCATCGGGACGATGAAGACCCTGGGGCAAATTGTCGAATATCTTGTGGGCTCCGGCCCGGAAACAGATATATCATCGGCGCCGACAGACACGGAACCGGGGAACCCTTCGGCATCTCCCACAGCCATGGCAGCGGATCAGATCACATCGGTCCTTTTGTCGGTGGTGAGCGATCTGACGGGCTACCCGCCGGAGATGATCTCGCCGGATATGGACATCGAGGCGGATCTGGGCATCGACTCCATCAAGCGAGTCGAGATCCTATCGGCCTTCGAGGAGAAAATGCCCGGGCTGCCGCCGATCGCGCCCGAAACCATGGGAACCCTGAAAACCCTCTCGCAGATTGTGGATACCCTATCGGAGGCTTCAGGGGGGGGCGCTTCTACGGCGGAGGTGGTGGAAACGTGTGAGGCGGCCATGCCGTCTGATACCCCGGCCGCTGCAATCGACACGCAACAGATCACATCGGTCCTTTTGTCGGTGGTGAGCGATCTGACGGGCTATCCGCCGGAGATGATCTCGCCGGATATGGACATCGAGGCGGACCTGGGCATCGACTCCATCAAGCGTGTCGAGATCCTATCGGCCTTCGAGGAGAAAATGCCCCATCTCCCGCCGGTATCTCCGGAGATCGTAGGCACGCTCAAGACGCTCGGCCAGATCGTCGCCTATCTGGAAAACGGCGTCGAATCCGGTGAGACGGTTCCTTCGGTCGATGCGATCGAGATGGAAACGCCGCTTTCCCGTTCAGAGGTCCCGAGCGGTGAAAGCGACATGAATGAGCCGGTCCGCAGCGCGGTCTCGCATGACGATGCCGGTCCAGATACCGATGCCGACCGGACGGACCCGGTTCAAGTTGACAAAAAGATCGTTGTCCCTGTCCTCAATCCCCTTGAAGCGGCTGATCAGATCCAGATTCCCGATGGAAGATGCATCTTCATCACCGAAGATGCCGCAGGACTCGGCAGGGCCCTGGCCGTCGCTCTGGAAGCCTGTGGGTTTCAGACGGTTGTCGCCTCGCCCAAGGAACTTCCGGAATGGCAGGATGTCTGTCCCGCGGGCGGTCTGGTGATTCTGGCCGACGCGTGGGCCGACCAGGACGGCCGCTTCTTGCAGGAGTCCTTTGCGCTCGCGCGTCGATTGGGGCCGGACCTTTTAGAATCCGCCGGACAGGGCGGTGGGGTGTTCACCGCCGTCAGCCGTCTGGACGGAGCGTTTGGATTCAAGGGGGGCGGTGTCGCGACACCCTTCCAGGGAGGATTGTCCGGTCTGGTGAAAACCGCTGCTCTCGAATGGCCGGGGGTATGCTGTCATGCCCTCGATATTTCACCTGAATGGGATGACATAACCGAAATTGCCGAAGCCGTCGCCCGGGAGGTGGTTCAAACCGGTCCGGTGGAAGTGGGACTGGATCGCGAATACCGATGGGGGCTCTCCATGGAACCCGCCGAATATCCTCAGGGAACACTGAATCTGAATCCCGGGGATGTGTTGGTGGCCGCAGGCGGCGCCCGGGGCGTCACAGCCGAGTGTCTGTGCGCCCTTTCCAGGCGGATTCCCCTGACCTTCGTGCTTCTGGGACGATCCCCCATGCCGGAACCGGAGCCTCAGTGGCTGTCATCCTTAACGACGCCCGCGGAAATGAAGCGCGCCATCATGGAACACCAGTTCACCGACAAAACGCCGACGCCGGCTCAGGTGGAAGCGACTTATCGCAGGGTCATAAACGGCCGGGAGATTGCCGGGGTGATCCAGAGGCTGACGGCGGCCGATGCCACGGTTCACTATGAATCCGTGGATGTCCGGGACGCGGAGGGCGTAAAGCGGGTTCTGGATGCGGTACGGTCCGAACACGGTCCTGTCAAGGCATTGGTTTACGGCGCGGGTGTTCTGGAAGACCGACTTATTGTCGACAAAACTCCGGAACAGTTTTCCCGGGTATTCGAGACCAAGGTCGGCGGTCTGGAAGTTTTGATGGCTGCGCTCGAAAAAGATCCCCTGTCATATCTCATCCTTTTTTCATCCGTTGCCGCGCGGATGGGCAACAGGGGTCAGGCGGATTATGCCATGGCCAACGAAGTCCTCAACAAGATAGCCCAGAAGCAAGCGTTGCTCCGGCCTTCCTGCCGAGTCGTTTCCTTTAATTGGGGACCGTGGGCCGGCGGCATGGTGTCGCCCGAACTGCGGCGGGAATTTGAACGCAACGGCATTGACCTGATCCCTCTCAAGGCGGGTGCAGCAAGCATGGTGGCCGAGATGGCCGGCCGGCCGGGCGGGCCGGTCGAGATCGTCATGGGCAATGGTCTGTTACCGGTGAATGCGAAGGGTCTACCCGAGAATGAAACCGAAAGGAGCGCTGGAAACGTGCCGACACCGGAAGTCCTGAGCCCCATGAGTCTTTTGTTCAAGCGTGAGGTGGATATCGAACGGTTTCCCGTGATGGGGGCTACCGTTCTGGACGGCCAGCCGGTCTTTCCCTTTGCCCTCATGGCTGAATGGCTGGGGCACGGCGCCCTTCATGACAATCCGGGGCTCTATCTTCACGGCCTGGACGATATGCGGTTGGTGAAGCGCATCCAGGTGGGAGAGGGGCGTAAACTGATCCGTCTCATGGCCGGAAAGGCGCGACGAAAGGGCCTGGTGTACGAGGTCGACGTGGAACTCCGAAACGGCGTACAGGAAGATCATGGCGAGGTGATTCATTCCCGAGCCCGGGCCATTCTGACGGAGTCGCCTCATCAGGAACCGCCGTTTTTCAGCCCTCCGCTGGACATCCGGGTGAAATCCTACGCCAAAAGCATGGACGAGATCTATGAAAAGATCCTCTTCCTGGGAGAGGATCTTCGGGGAATACAGGAAATCATGAGCTGTTCGCCGAAAGGCATCATCGCCAAGATCATCTCGGCGCCCCCGCCGGATCGCTGGATGGTCGAGCCGCTTCGAAGTCGATGGATCGGCGACCCCCTTGTCCTTGATTCGGCTTTCCAGATGGTCACGGTGTGGTCTCATGAGCAGAAAGGTATGTTCAGCCTGCCCAGCTGCGGCGCAGCCTATCGCCAATACCGAAACGGCTTTCCCGAAAACGGGGTGACGGCGGTGTTCGAGGTGACGGCCGCCGACGACGATAGTGTTACCGGAAATTTTACTTTCCTCGACGTCAACAATGAGGTAGTGGCCCAGCTGATCGGGTATACAGCGGTGATGGCCAATCCGAACGGAACATCCTGACGATCTCGATTTTCGGGAAAAGCAAACCGCTCATCCTGATGTATGAAGCATTACCGCTGTTATTCGCATCGGAGAGGCGCCCGGTCGGGTGGGCGGGGAGACGTGCTCACCCCCCTGATCGGCTCGTGGGAGACGGGCAAAGGTTTGGGGAGTGGATCTAACGGCTCTCGAGGATCAGCGTCATCGGTCCGTCGTTGACAAGAGAGACATCCATCATGGCCCGGAATCGGCCGGTTTCCACCGGGATTCCGTGCGCATGCGCCGTGCTGATGAAATGATCGTAAAGAGCTTCTGCTTTTTCCGGCGGGGCCGCCTGGGCAAAGGAGGGGCGTCGCCCCTTGCGGCAGTCCCCATACAGGGTGAATTGAGAGACCACAAGGAGCGCGCCGCTGATATCCAGTAGGGAGCGATTCATTTTGCCCGCCTCGTCTTCGAAGATTCTCAGGTAACGGATTTTGTCCAGGAGGTATTCGGCATCCCGAGGGGTGTCGTCCCTGGAAACCCCTAACAGCACCAGGATGCCTCGGCCGATTCGGCCGACCATCCGGCCCTCGACACTGACGGCGCTTTCTTTCACGCGCTGGATTACGGCCTTCATGTCAGGATCGCTTTTTCATGAGCTCCGCGAAGGGATTGTTGAAAGGTTCGTTTCGTTTCCGGCGGTTTTTTCCGATTTCCGGCTTTTCAGTGGACTGTTTACGCCGGGGCTTTTGCTTTCCGGCAACGGCGGCGTTTCCTGAAAATCCGGATTGTTTCTGCTCATTCGAGGCCGACCGCATGGAAAGTGCGATTCGGTTTCGTGCCAGATCCACGTCCAGGACCGTCACCGTCACGCGCTGCCCCACTTTGACAATTTCCCCCGGGTCCTTCACGAAGCGATCCGCCAATTCACTGATATGCACGAGACCGTCCTGGTGAACCCCCACATCGACAAAGGCGCCGAAAGCCGTGACATTTGAGACGATGCCGGGCAATTTCATCCCCTGGACGAGATCGGAGGGTGTTTCGACACCCGGAGCAAAGGTAAAGGGTTCGAAAACCTTTCTCGGATCCCGTCCGGGTTTGGCCAGTTCTTCGAGAATATCCCTGAGGGTGGGAAGTCCCACCGTTTCCGTGACATACAAAGCAATGTCGATTTTTCTTCGCAAGTCCCCCGACGCCATGAGATCCGACACGGTGCAGCCAAGGTCGGCGGCCATCCGTTCCACAACAGGGTAGCTTTCGGGGTGGACCGCACTGGCATCCAGAGGGTTTTCGCCGTCGCTGACGCGGAGAAAGCCGGCGCATTGTTCAAAAGCCTTGGGACCCAAACGCTTGACCTTCTGAAGCGTTGTCCGTGACCGAAATGGACCGTTTTCGTCACGGAAGGCGACGATGTTTTTCGCCAGTTGGGGACCGAGACCGGACACATAGGTCAATAACTGAACGCTGGCTCGGTTGACGTCGACCCCGACGCCGTTGACGCAGCTCACCACAACGTCATCCAGGGCCGATTTAAGGGCCCCCTGATCGACGTCGTGTTGGTATTGGCCGACACCGATGGATTTTGGGTCAATCTTGACCAACTCCGATAAGGGGTCCATGAGCCTCCGGCCGATGGAGACGGCACCACGCACGGTCAGATCCAGATCCGGGAACTCCTCCCGGGCTACATCAGAGGCGGAGTAGATGGAAGCGCCGCTTTCGTTGACCATGACGACAGGGAGGTCTCGGGGCAGGTCGAGACCCCTGAAGAATGATTCGGTTTCACGCCCGGCCGTCCCGTTGCCCACGGCGACGGCCTCGATCTCAAAATCCCGGCATAGCTTTCGGACAAGATTCGTTGCGCGTTCCGGCTGATGAAGGTAAACGGTGTCGTGATGGAGAAGCTTTCCCTGCCGATCGAGGCAGACGATCTTGCATCCGGTCCGGAATCCCGGATCGACCCCCATGACCCGTTTGGGACCGAGGGGGGGCGCCAGAAGAAGCTCTCGCAGGTTTTCGGCGAAGACCCGGATAGCCTCGGCGTCGGCGGCCTCCTTGGCGGCGAGCCGAACCTCCGTCTCCATGGAACGGGAAAGGAGGCGTTTGTAGCTGTCGGCCACTGCCGTCGCGATCTGATCGGCCGCGGCGCCGGAAGTCTTGATAAAGCGATGTCTCAGAAGGGCCAGGGCATCCTCTTCCGGCGGCGCGACGATGAGGCTGAGGATCTCCTCGTTTTCTCCCCGCCGCATGGCAAGCACCCGATGGGACGGGGCGGTTTTGACCGGCTCCTCCCAATTGAAATAGTCCCTGAATTTGGCGCCCTTTTCCGCCATTCCCGGGAGGACCTCACTCCGAAAGACCCCTTTTTCGAAATACAGATTCCGAATATCGGCCCGGGCCTCCGCGTTTTCATTGATCCATTCGGCGATGATGTGGCGCGCACCCAGAAGGGCTTCCTCCGCGGTTTCGACCCCGCCTTCGGGGTTCACGAATTCGGTGGCCGCTGTTTCCGGATCGGGTGTGGACTGTTCGAAAATCGTTCTCGCCAGGGGCTCCAGACCCTTTTCGCGTGCAATTGTGGCCTTGGTCCGACGCTTTGGCCGATAGGGGAGGTAGATATCCTCCAGAACCGACAATGTCTGTGCCGCGTCAACGGCGTCCCTGAGATCGTCGGTAAGGTGGCCGTGCTGTTCCAGGGATTTCAAGACAGCGGCTTTCCGGTTGTCCAATTCCTCCAGCGTTTTGAGCTGATCGCGAACGGCGGTGATCTCGACCTCATCGAGGCTGCCGGTGGCCTCTTTCCGATAACGGGCGATGAAGGGAATGGTGGCGCCCTCCGCGATCAGGTTTGCGACGGCATGGATCTGAGCCGTCGAGATGCCCGTGGTTTCCGTGATTTTCGACAGGTGCTCTGAATTCATTAAAGGTCCTCTATTTGAAAACAGGGAGGTTAACTGAAGCCTGAAGGTCCGACAAACGCCGTCCGCTTCGACCTTCAGGTTTGGGCCATTGGATATTTCGCATCACTCGAAAATGTAACGAGCTATAAAGCAGGGACGCCGACAAAGTCAAGGGCCGAAAGGCCCCCATTGACCCCTGTGTGCTGATCTGCTATGAATTCCCTTGGTTTATATCAATCTTAATTGCACAGGTATCAAGTCATATCCGTCGGCACCTGATCGAAGGGGGCGTGATGGTGACGCAGGCAGCCGGCCCTTATTTCGCGCCCAAAGCCTTTCGCTGTCTTGTCAAAACGATCCGGTCGGCCGGATTCCCCATTCTGCCCTACCACAACCAGATTTCGACCATGAGGGAGTGGGGATGGGTTTTGGGGATGAAAACCCGCCGAATCGATGAAGCCGGTCTGAAGGCGGTTATGATGTCCCACACTTACGAATGCATCGATGATGATTCTTGACCGATATATCCAGCGCGAGATTGCCAAGCCGGCCGTGGTGATTTGTACGATTCTGGTTTTTGTTTTCGGCTGCTACATCGCCGCCAGGTATCTGGAGGACGCCGTCGAGGGCCAGCTGTCTGGAATGGTGGTTTTTTTTCTCATTGTACTCAGAATTCTCATCGCTTTGGAAGTGTTGCTTCCCATGACCCTTTACCTTTCGGTGATCATCGCGTTGGGTCGCCTGTACGGGGACAGCGAGATGATGGCGATATCCGCCTGCGGCATCGCCACCGGTCGCGTCATGAGATCTGTTTTTCTGATGGGGATTCTCGTCGGAGGGGTCACGGCCTGTTTTTCGCTGCACATAAGGCCTTGGGCCTGGGAACGATTCTATGAACTGAAGGCGAGGGCGTTGGTGAATTTCGACCTGACGCGGATGCAGGGGGGGAATTTTTATGAAATTGAAAACGGCGATCGGGTGATCTTCGCGGACCGCGTCGACGGTCAGGCAAATTATGCCCGAAAGATATTCATTCAAACACGGCAGGACCGCGAACTCCAGATCATTTTTGCACAGGAGGCCAGGCAGCGCAGGGATGAAAAAACCGGGAGGCCGGTCCTGGAATTCAAGGACGGTTATTTTTATGAATTTTCCACGGTCAAAAATCAGGGGCGCATCATGCATTTCGGTACGTCGATGATCCGCATGGAACCCCGGGACCCTCGGCGGGATTTCAAGATCAAGGCCGCAACGACCGCTTCACTGGCCGGTTCGGAGGATCCCGAAAAGATCGCCGAACTCCAGTGGCGGCTGTCGTCGCCGTTCTCGGCGGTGCTCCTGGCGCCTATAGGCGCCGCTCTTGCACGTTCTTCGCCACGTCGCGGTAAGTACGCGAAAATGCCTGCAGCGGTGGTGGTGTTCGCGATTTACTACAATCTCAGCGCCGTCGCCAAAAAATGGGTCGGCCAGGGGGTTCTCACCACCTTTCCCGGCGTGTGGTGGGTTCAGATTATGATGGCGGTGCTGGTGGGAGCGATCTTATGGCGGCCCCGCATCACGATATTCCGGAAGGCGTGATCGTGTCCGGACGTACGGCCAGACGCTGCGTCCCGTCTTGAATGTGAAGGATTTGTATCGTTATTGAAAATTATCGATCGTTACATCAGGCAGCGATTTCTGCAGAGTTTTTTTCTGATCATCTTGATTCTCGCGGTCCTGTTCAGTTTTTTTGAATTCCTGTCCCAGCTGGACGATGTGGGACGCGGCGACTACCGTCTGGCCGATGCCGTCCGCTATGTGGCCCTGACCCTGCCCAAGCGTCTCCTCGATCTGATGCCCATCAGCACGCTGCTGGGCGGCATCATCGCCCTGGGGATGTTGGCTGACGGCAATGAACTTCTCGGGATGCAGGCTTCCGGGATTTCGGTCAGGCGGATATCGATATCGGTGTTGGGCGCCGGACTGCTGTTGATGGTCGGAGCGGGCGTGCTTGCCGAAATCGCCGTGCCGATCTGGGAGCAGGAGGCCCGCAATGCCCGCGCCCAGGCCATTGCCGGTGCAGACGTCACGGTCGTCCGTCAGGGGTTCTGGGCGCGGCGAAAGACCGTTTTCATCCATGTCGACCAAATGCTGAGCCACGGTCTGGCAGCCGATATCGACATCTTTGAATTCAATTCCAACGGACGGCTGGAGCGTCTTATCCAGGCCCGATCCGCCGATATCGGTGACGACAAGCAATGGATCCTGCATGGCGTTTCAATGAAACAGATTACAGAACAGGGTTTTTCATCAACAGAAGTCCCGTCGATGACACTGGATTCCTTTCTCAGCGCGGAACAGATCGACCTGCTCACACTACCCCCTCATAGCCTCTCCACCCCTGACCTGACGCGGTACATCCGGGCTCTCGACGAGAGCGGCCAGAGCGTTGCGCCTTATTCACTCGCCTTGTGGCGGAAACTCGGCATGCCGTTGACCACTGGGGCCATGGTCCTCTTTTGCCTCAGCTTCATCTTCGGATCCACCCGGAGTCAGAGCGCCGGATACCGTATTACCATCGGGGCTTTTGTGGGGATCTCTCTGTATCTGCTCGATCGGTTGAGCGTGAACCTGGGATTGCTTCTGAACATTCCGCCATGGGTTACGGCAATGGTGCCGGTCGTTGTTATATCCGGCGTCGCGTTTTGGCGGTTGAGGGCTGTTATGTAAAGCGGATCGATACGCTCAGTGTTTTGAACTTGCCATGTGCATGCACCGGTGTGCCTCCGTGAAAAAATAATTGCCGACCGCGGCATAAACCCGTTCGGTCGTCACCACTTGCCAGCCGCCGCAGACGGGGCGGATGTCGTGGATGGCGTAGCGCGCCCGTCGCTCTGGGGTTCGGCCCAGAGCGGATGCCGACGGCATGCCGGCGACAAGAGTCGTACCTGAGGCTGTTTTCAATATCCTGTGGGTATGTTTGTGGGAATGACCATGAAGAATCATCTCGATGCCGTATCGCCCGATCAGACACTGAAGCGCGGATGCGTCCGTGAGACGCTTGCGGTGGCTGACGATGTCGGCCAGCGGGGGATGATGAATGAGAATGACGCGGAACAACCGCCGGCCGGCGGCAGCTTTCAGGATGCTTTCCAGACGCCTCAACTGGAAATTTCCGATGGTGCCGGTGGCGAGATGCGGCGGGGTGGGATGGGCCGTGTTCACGCCGATCAGGAGGACCGATCCCCGGAGTCGCACTGTTGGAAACAGATTCGGGGAGCCTGCCCATCTCTCCGGCGGATGAGAATCGTCCGAGGCCATGTAGCTCTGCCAGAGGACGAAGCCTCGATGCCGGTCCGCCCCGGTATACGCATCGTGGTTTCCGGGAACTACGGTAACCTGGGAGGGGTCACCGAGACGCTCCAACCATCTCCGGGCGTTTTCGAATTCCTGGGACAGACCCAGATGGGTCAGGTCGCCGGTTACGGCGATATGATCCGGCGCTATCCTTGCAAGATCTTCCCGGAGCGCGGTGAGTATCTCCTCCCTGTGTTCGGCGCAGCGGCGCAGCCGCCATCCCAGATACCCCAGGATCCGCTTGCCGATGAGATCGCGCCAGGAAACCCGGCATCGCCAGGCCATGTGAGGATCGGAAACGTGGGCCAGAAGGAATCGCGTCCGGGCGACGAGGCCGATATCGGTCCGGGAATCGTCCTGGGCCGGCGGTGGGTCGTAAAGCGGCATGGTTCCATCTATACAGGAATCGAAAACGATTTGCAAAGGCTTGCGGACGTCTGAATGGAGAACCGTTTTGATTTGGAATTGACATGTCGGCGCATCTTTCCCTATATAAGGCGGTTCACTGGAGAAAGGACCGAAACCGGAAACGCGATATCGATGTTCTGAGCGCGGCGCGGATAATCGGATATCTACCCTGACGATATGGGCATTAAACATTTATGAATGCATCGGCTATGGACCTGTTCCTCTGTTTTGTCGGAAAAACCACCGTTCGTATCTGGGGGCTGACGCCTCGTCGGCGAATCTTTCGTGTGCTGTCGGCTGCGGGATTCCATCCCGTTGAGGTCGATCCTGCCGACCTTCGGGAATGCGCCGCCGTGTTGCTGTTTCGGGGTGACTACCTGATCGACGACCGCCTTGTCAAACAACTGGCCCGGACCCGGGACACGATGCTGCAGATCGACGACGGCGGACGATCTATTCCGGTGGCGGCCCATGTGTCCGCCGGCCTTGCCACCCGAATCTCCGAATATATTGAAACCGGAGCTGAAGATCCGTCGATCCGCGAGCTTCGGATCGAGACGCCGGAAAGCCTCTCCCTCTCGTTTCAGGCCGGCCTCCTCAAATTTGATCCCCCCTTCGTGCTGCAGGTATCGGCGGAGCGGCGACACGCTCTTGAGCGTCGGCTTTTCGACTGGTCTTATAAGGGCGTCACCGATGTCATCACGAAATGGGTCTGGCCTGTTCCGGCCCGATGGACGGTTGGCTGTTGCGTCCGATGGGGGATCCGGCCAAACCATGTCACCGCGGCCGGTCTCGTGCTGGTCGTGCTGGCCGGAGGGCTGTTTGCCTGCGGCCAGTACGGCTGGGGTCTCGTTGCCGGGTGGCTGATGACCTTTCTGGATACCGTGGATGGAAAGCTGGCGCGGGTCACCGTGGCATCCAGCCGTTTCGGCCATTATTTCGACCATTTGATCGATTTGATCCATCCGCCGGTATGGTACATGCTTTGGGGCATTGGATTGACGACCGACCAGGGAGGGTCCATGGGGGTTTCGATGACGGCCCTGTTATGGCTCATCGTGGTCGGATACGCGTCGGGACGTCTTGCGGAGGGCCTTTTTCAATGGGTTCTTGGACAATTCGGCATTTTCTGCTGGCGGCCTGTGGACTCCTTTTTCCGCCTCGTGACGGCGCGAAGGAACCCGAACCTGTTTCTGCTCACCGTGTCCGTCCTGGCGGGCCGCCCGGAGATCGGACTTTTGAGTGTGGCCGTCTGGACGGTAGTGACGAGTCTTTTCCTGTGGATGCGTCTGGTGTGGGCGGCAGGGACGAGAATACGGCGGGGGCCCCTGGTATCCTGGTTCACGGACGCGGATCGACATCGGTACGACAGGACACTTGCCTGGCGGCTTTTCACCGGCCGTACCACGGGATAACATGCAGGTTCCGATTCATCTTCTCGACCAGATTCGGGAAAGCGTCAACGGTGCGCCGTCGTCGGCCATGGATCGTCTGATCCAGGACATCTTCACACGTTTTGACGGGCATGTGCAGGGGATTCTCTTCTATGGATCATGCCTGCGAAAGGAAAATGCGCTGGATGGTCTGGCCGACCTTTATGTCCTGGTGGATACCTATCGCACCGCTTACCGGAATGCTTGCCACGCGTTCCTGAATCACCGGCTGCCGCCCAACGTCTATTATCACGAGGCGTCCTTTGACGGGTTGACCGTCCGTGCCAAATACGCAGTGATCTCCCTCGAGGATTTTCAGAAGGGCACCACCGACAGATGGTTCCATTCCTACCTCTGGGGACGTTTCTGCCAACCTTGCCGCATGATATACGCCCGCGACGCCGCAACAGCGGATGCCGTGGTCGCGGCGCTGGCACAGGCCGTCGTGACGTTTGTGTCCCGGGTCCTGCCCTGTATGCCGCCGGTGTTTACCGCCAGGGAACTCTGGGGGCGGGGGCTTGAGCTCAGCTATCGGGCCGAACTACGGAGCGAGCGGCCGGATCGGCAGGTTCGGTTGGTCGACGCGGATCCCGGTTATTTCGAAGCAGCCACCCGTCACGTCCTGGGGGGGATGCCCCGGTGGACGGCGGTTCCGATGGAGGCTGACGGTCGCTTCCGAACGAATATTCCAAAAAGCGCGCAATGGGTTGCCCGGGCGGCCTGGCGGCTGCGGACGGTCCAGGGCAAGCTGCTGTCGATATTGCGGTTGCTCAAGGCCACGATGACCTTCGAGGGCGGAGTGGATTATATCCTGTGGAAGATCGAACGTCACTCCGGCGTCACCGTGGCGGCCGAGCCCCGCCTGCGGCGACATCCGATCCTGGCTGCCGGGGTCCTGGCCTGGCGGGCCTACCGAAGCGGCGGTTTCCGTTGAAGCCCGAGGTGTCGGCAAACCGGTATCCACAAACGGATATCACGGGAGAGAACATGAAGAGAGAAGAGAACAATATGACGTTATCCGTCTGCTTTTTTGCGGAGAGCCCTGTCAAAATATGGGGTATGACATGCCGGGAGCGCATGGTGCGGGTTCTGGGGGCCATGGGCGGCGTTCGCATCGTGGCTGACCTTGCCGTGCTTCATGCCGATGCGCCGGTGCTGATCCTCAGGGCCGACCACCTGATCGACGATCGGCTGATCCATTACCTGGCAGCAACCCCGGACATGCTGCTTTTAAATGAAGACGGAGGGGAGAAGACGGCTGTCGCGGCCCATGTGTCCGGCAGCATCGCCCATCAGACCCATACCGCCATGACGGATCCTGAAAAGCCTTTGCCGCCCGGTGTCCGAATCCAGACCCTGGACAGCCTGGCTCTCTCTTTTCAGGAAAAATTACGAAAATTCGATCCCCCTTTTGTCCTGCCCGTCTCAGCCGATCGGCAAAGACGCCTGGAACGAGGGCTGTTTGCCTGGTCCTACAAGGGCGTCACCGATCTGGTGACCAAATGGGTCTGGCCCCATCCGGCCCAATGGGCTGTCCGGCAGTGTGTGCGTCTGGGAATTCAGCCGAACCATGTCACCCTGACGAGTCTGATCCTGGTCGTCCTCGCGGGTGGTCTGTTCATACGGGGCCAATATGGTTGGGGGTTGGCAGTGGCATGGGTGATGACCTTTCTGGATACGGTCGACGGAAAACTGGCCCGGGTGACCGTGACCGCCAGCCGTTTCGGCCATTATTTCGACCATCTGATCGACCTTTTCAGTCCGCCCGTCTGGTATATGCTATGGGGTCTGGGGCTGAAATATGCTTATCCGGGCGGACTGTTCTATGCGCTTGACAGGGTCATCTGGCTGATGCTGATCGGGTATGTCGCCGGGCGTCTGGTGGAACTGACGTTTAAAAAATGTTTGGGCCGATTCGGCATTTTCTGCTGGCAGCCCATGGATTCCTGTTTCAGGCTGGTGACTGCCCGGCGCAATCCCTGCCTGATCCTCTTGACCTTTTTTACGCTGTGGGGGCGGCCGGATCTCGGACTGTTGGCGGTGGCTTTCTGGACGTTGCTGAGCAGCGTTTTTTTGTTGTTGCGGTTGGCATGGGCATCCCTGATCAGAATCCGGGAGGGGTCGCTGACCACTTGGTTTGTGGATGCACGCCGGTCGAGGGACCTGAACTCCCCGGCCGTTCGCTGGTTTATCCGCGGCACACCGGATTGAGATGGTTTTCTTTCCGGGTATCGAGTAGAAACTCAGCGATGGCGACGGCTCCTCTTTCCGCTGCCGTGCTTCCCGGCGCCGTGTGGAAGGTGTAGGCAAAAGCCTTCTGTTGGCTTTCCAGGAACTCTGGATGGGTGTTGAAAGCCTGTGACAGGGCTTCGCCCAACCCCGGGCGGACCGAATCCACGACACGTCCCAGCCCCCAGTGCCGATAGTAGGGATTGTTTTGCCACGCCACCTGGTGACCGTTGAGAAAGATGCAGGGACGGGGCTTCAGAAGAAATTCGTACACCTGGCTGCTGACGTCTCCGAGGTAGACATCCGCCCCGAGCATATAGGTCATATCGATGGAGGCATCGCTGCCCGTATCGATGTGAATGTTGGGCAGCCGACGGTATTTTCGGGGGAGTGAAGCCCGATGCCGCCGGCTTCTCTTGAAAAGCACCACGTGGGGTGCGAATATCAGGTTGAACGCCCTGTTTTCCGCAAAAAAGTCCAGAACGTCCAGTCCCATCGGCTTCCAGGACGACACGGATTGATCAAAATGCGGATTGTACACCACAATGGGACGATCATTCCTGAAAAGGCGCGGCCTTTCCGGCTTCAGGCCCTGAACGACCTCGAATTTCGGCCATCCGATCACGGCATAGCGATCATCCGACAGGTAGCCTAGACGCTGAAGTTGGTCTACATATTTTCGCCCCGGTAAAAGGGTGAAGTCAAAGGCGCCTGACTTGTCATCAAATCCACCCTCCCGATCTCCCGCGCCATGACGGGTGTGGATCATGATCAAGTCCGTGATGCCGTATCGCGTCCGCAGTTTCATGCAGTTCCGTTCCGGAGACACCAGCGCATCCAGCCCACGGAAAAAAGAAAGATTGTGCCGCAGCACCATTTTTTTGCGTAAAAACATCCACTTGGATACCACGGGATCGATGCATCCGTAATACCAGGGCGTCGACAGCAGTTGAAACGTGCAGCGGTGGCCGGGATAAAGGGACCCAATCCGTTTTGCAAACGTCATCTCTCGGGTGGAAGAACAAGCGACAAAGACCTCGATATTCCGATATTTTTTCGACAATTCAAATGCATACGGTACCGCATGCGGTACTTGATGCGGAAAATAATGATTGAAAAGAAACCCAACGCGCAACATTCCGGCGATTCTCCTTCATCTCATTTTTTCTGATGCCGCCCCGCCCTGGCGATGGTTCTGTGGGTATCGAAGCGTCTTTTTCTCATCCGGCGTCGCCAGCAGTTCGGCCATCCCCATGTGGAGCCGGTAGGCACGGTCCGCCGCCTCGAGGAGGGCGGTCTGATGAGAGATCGCCAGGATGGTGAGGCGTCCTTTCAACTGTCGCAGGGTTTGGCATATCTCGGCTTCCGAGGCGGGATCCAGGGCGCTGGTGGCCTCGTCCAGGATCATCAGCCGGGGACGGTGCACCAGGGCCCTCGCAATGGTGATCCGCTGTCGCTGTCCCCCTGACAGGCGGGCGCCCCGTTCGCCCACGACAGTGTGGATCCCGGCGGGCATTTCAGCGACAAATCCCCAAGCGCCCGCCTCGCTGAGGGCGCGTTGGGCGTCTTTCTCATCGAATGCCGGGTCGCCCAGGGTGACATTGACCATCACCGTATCGTGCAGGAGCAACGTCTCCTGGGGCACATATCCGATCATCCGACGCCATGCCTTGATGTCCGCCGCAGTCAAGGGCATGTCGTCGATCCATATGGTGCCTTCCCTGGGGGTCAGGAGACCGGTGATCAGATCCACGACCGTCGTCTTGCCGGCCCCCGAGGGGCCGATGATTGCCGAAAACGATCCCATGGGAAATGACATTGACAGATCTTTCAGGACAAACCGGTCCCCGTAACCAAAGCTGACGTTCTCGATACGGATCCCCTCTTCCAGAACCGGGGTGAGAGATCCGGTATGATGCTCCTTTTCCCGACGGGCTTCTTCGATTTTTGACCAGAGGGACCAGTAGGCGCTTTCGGCGATGACCATGGACTGGTACTCTTTCTGGGCCTTTTGAAGAGCCTTCAGGATCTTGATCAGCATGAAGATCATGACGATGACGGTGGCCATGGGCATCTCCCACCAGACCAGCGCGGCATAGAGTCCGAAGCCCAGAAAAAGGGTTATCAAGGGTTCCTGGAGGGCCTTCAAGGCCTCTTCACTGAAAACCTGCTTCCGGAGCGCCTTGTTGAGGCGTCGGGTTCGGGTCTGCAACACCGCATCGGCAAGGTTTTCACGAGCCATGGCCTTCAAGGGTTTGATGGACTGGAGCGTATCCGTCAGCTGGGACAGCAGTGATTTGAGCAGCTGCGTCTGACGGTTGCCGGCCGTTTTGGCTTTTTTGACCAGATGCCGAAGCGCGAAAAGGATGACGAAACCGGCCAACAGGGTCGTCAGGGTTTCCTGCCGTGCCACCATCAGGGCCACGACGGTGTAGACTGCGGCTTGCAGGGCCTGGGCCATGATTCGGATGCCGTAAAGATAGGCGTCGGCAGACCGCCGGGCTTCGGTGGCGAACGCATTGGTAAAACGCCCGATGGGTTGATGGACGTAATATTCCCACCGGGTCGTGAAGAGCGCGCGAATCAGATCGAGCCGAAGATCCGTCGCCACCCGGGAGACCATGTATCCGACCCTTTTGTTGGCTATGAGCAGGAGAGCGGCTTTCATCATGATGCACAAAACGAAAACGGCCAACAGAAGACCGATCGTGGGGGAAAGGCCGATAAGTTCGAATAACCGGATGATCGTCTGTTCCAGTGCGGGTTTTTGACCCGGCGACGCCTCGATCGCATCGGCGGGACCGCCTATGGCGATCCCCAGAAGCGGCAACAGCATTGTCATCCCGAAGCCTTCGGCAACGCCGGCCAGGAGAAGGGCAAGGAGGGTCAGGAGGCTTTCGCCGGGATAACGCCGGAAAAAAGTGATCGGTAAACGCATCGGAAGGTTAAGCGTAGTGTTTGAGGGCAGAATACGCGTCGCCGATCCGGTCGATCTGTGACCGGGTATGCTCGGCATTCAGGCTGCATCGGAGAAGCGCCCCGCCGTCGGGTGTCGCCGGCGGCAGCACCATGTTGACGTAGACGCCGCCTTCCAGAAGACCGTTCCAGGCGGCGAATGCCCGATCCACGTCGTCGAAACGGGCTGCGATGACAGGGCCGGGTTCGGGTCCCAGGCGGAACCCGCTCGTCTTCAGGCGTTGATAGAGATGGTTGGCGCCGTCCCATAGTCTCCGGCGCAGCTCCGGATGCGAACGAATGATCCCGAGCGCCGTCCGGGTGGATGCGATGATCGACGGGGCGGAGGATGCCGTGAATACATACGGCCGACTGGCATATCGGAGCAGATCGAGCTCCGGATGGTTGCTGGTGCAGAATCCGCCGATGGTGCCGAGACTTTTGCTGAAGGTGCCGACCACGAAATCGACGCTTTCCTCGACACCCGAAGCTTCCGCAAGCCCCCGACCGTTGGCGCCGAGCACACCCAGGGAATGGGCCTCGTCTACGAGCAGGTATGCGCCGTATTGCGATTTCAGCCCGGCGATTTCGGCCAGCGGGGCCTGGTCGCCCATCATGCTGTATAGTCCTTCGACGACGATCAAAACATTGGTGCGGCGTTTCTCCAGGCGCTTCAGACGCTTTTCGAGGTCCTCCGGATCATTGTGACGAAAGCGGATCACTTCGGCAGCTCCCAGCCGGCAGCCGTCATAAATGCTGGCATGACAATCGGCGTCCAGGAGGATCACCTCTCCCTGGCCCACTATTGTCGAAAGCATCGCCAGGTTCGCGATGTATCCGGTGGAGAAGACAATGGTGCCGCGTCGACCGAAAAAATCGGACAGCTCCTTTTCCAGCGCCAGATGGCCCGCCAGGGTGCCGTTGGCCATTCGTGATCCGGTGGTCCCGGTCCCTGCTTCCCGGGTCGCTTGACAAGCGGCCTGGATGCACTCCTGGTTGAATGACAAACCCAGATAATTATTGGACCCGGCCAGAATGACCCGGCGACCGTTGATAACGGCCTCGGTGGCGGAAAGCACCTCATCCATCACGATATTGAAAAAAGTACCCCCGGTTTCGGACATCCTCTGCCGTGTCTCGGCCAGCGGCTGAAACTTATCGAAAATTTTCATTGGAAATTCATGTTCCGGGTTGAGAGAGTTTCTGAATCTGGTGCATCAGATCCTGCACCGTGCGGACTTCCGGCAATATGCTGATGGGGATTGAGATATCGAAGCCGTCCTCCAGATCCTCGAGAAGCTTCATCACTTTCAATGAATCGAAACCCAGGTCTACCGTCAGGTCGGTCTCCATTCCGGCCGTCACGCCTTCGGGGACCAGCGGCTTCAGAATTTCCATGATCCGTTCATATACCTTATCGTCTATTTCCATCAATTTTTGAGCTTTCCTGTAGTGCCGACGCAATTGATCGACACTGTTTTCGTCCGGAGATGACTGCCGCCGTCTTTCGTCTGCGGAGATGATGGTTTTAACCGCTCTTTCTCGAGGCGATGCCGGATAGCGGTGGATTCCCCGGCCATCAGCGTTCGGCGAAACCCTTCGGAGAGGCTGATTTTGGGCGCCCATCCGGTGTCGGCGTTCAATGGGCCGTTGTCGGCTATCCAGTCGAGGTGATACATCTCTCTGACCTTTCCCGGCGTCAGCATCGGCGCTCGTTTCAGAATACGAGATCCCGCAAGATTGAGAACCGCAGCCAGCATCAGGACGGGACTCGGGATCCTGAAACGGCGAATGGGCTGAACGGCAACGGTTTCCACGACATCGACAATCTCCGGCCAGGAATAACCGCCCGTTCGGCCGTCGTGCAACTCATAGGCACGGTGGACGGCTGTTTTCCGCTCCAGAAGTCGGATCAGGGCGTCGGCCAGATCCGAGACGTAAAGCAGCGAGAGTCGCCTGTCGGCATATCCCATGACAGGGGCAATGCCCCGTTGCATCCATTCCAGAAGGGGGCGGATCTCACGGTCTCCAGGGCCGTAGACCGCCGGCGGCCGAACCACCGCCCACGGCATGCCGCCTGACAGAGTTGCCAGAATCGTCTCCCCTTTGCGTTTGCTTGCGGCGTAATCCGAAAGGCCGGGTTCCCGTGCGGCAAGTGAGGAAACCAGCAAAAAGCGGGGTTGCGGATGTTGCTGGGCCGCCAAATGGACCAGTCGTGCCACGCCGTCTGCATTGACACGATCAAAATCGGCCGAAGTTCTTCCTCGAACGACGCCGGCGCAATGGATCACCGCCTCGACGCCGTCGACCAGCCGCCGGAGACTTTCCGCGTCTTCCAGATCGCCCGTTACCCAATCCACTGAAATACCATCGGTTGATTTATGGATCGACCGGGGTCGGATCAGGGCCCGGACACGCCACCCCTGGGCCGAAAGGCGTCGCGCTACGGCACCGCCGATAAAACCGGTCGCACCTGTGACGGCGATAGGTCGGGATGGGGATCTCAAAGCAACCCCCATTCCGCCGCTACGTTGGCAGTCCTGCTAAACAGCCTGTCGTTGTCCGGGAGCGGCAGCGGCATGAGTGTTGCCTATGGACGACGATTGGGCGGCGATCTGTTCCAGGTAAACCTTTCGGGTGCCGTGACGGGACGGTTTTCCGGATGTCGTGCGGATCAGGGTGTTCCGAGGCACCAGTTCGATAACGCAGGCGATGCCCAACTCTTCACGGATGATTCGATTCAAGCGTTCGGTCAGTTCCTGACGCCGGGCAGGGTCGGATTCCCGGCACTGAATCATCACGATGGCTTTTTCCTCGCCGGTCGCAGAGAGGCACGAGAAGGCCGAGGCATCTCCTGTGCGGATTTCC
>NZ_JBFXGG010000015.1:0-55038 GCF_050178255.1 Desulfococcus sp.
GAATTGATGCTGATCGCCATCCCCTTCACCAAATTGATCCACATGCCGTTCTTCTTCTTTGCCCGGTTTCTGATCAGAAACGAGCTGACATTGGGAAACGGTACCCGAAAATGGGTGGAAACCACATAAAATACAGGACGGAGGAAAATTATGGATCCAGTAAAACCGGTAAATCAAGATGTCATCCGGGAAATGCTGAAGCAGAAGAAGAACATGGAGATTCTGGTATCGGTATGCGCCAGCTGCGGCATGTGCGCTGAAAGCTGTTTTCTTTACGTCAATAACGACAAGGATCCCAGCTATATGCCTTCCTACAAGGCGATTCATTCCTTGGGGAAGATGTACCGGAAAAAGGGGAACGTCACTCGTGCCGAACTGGAAGAGATGAAGGATCTGGTCTGGAACAAGTGTGTTCTGTGCACGCGATGCTACTGCCCGATCGGCATCAGTATTCCGAGCATGATTTCATGGGCCAGAAGCATCTGTCGATCCCAGGGCGTCTACAGAGAATATGATCAACCCAAGGTAGCTTAATCCCCATGTGAAGGAAGACGATAAGGAATAATTATTATGGACAGAATGTTGCTCAGCGCACTTGTACTTTGGTTTGTTGTTCTATCTTTTCTGGGGATCGGCAGCGTCGTCAAGACACCTGAAGCGCCTTCGGATGCACGCGCCGCCGCATATTTCCCCCATGACAGGCATATGGAGGTCGTGGATGGTTGCAACCGCTGTCATCACAGATTCGTCGACGGCGTCAATGTCCTGGAGGAAGATGAGTTGGACGGCGGCGAGGCCATGCGATGTCGAACCTGTCACACCGACGCGAATGCCATCGATGGGCGGGAAGCCTTTCATCGACAGTGCATCCAGTGCCACCGGGCCCTCGAAAAAGAGGGCAACGTCAGCGGGCCTCGGACCTGCGGAACCTGCCACCCGAAAACCGTGTCGGGTGATCTCGATGCACTGATCATTCAACGATAGTCACTCAACTCTATATAGCGGAGGCAAATAATGGTAAAGGGCAAAAGAAAACCTTTTGATGAAATTAAGGGTATGATCAAAAACCACAAAAAGGTTTTGAATGTCGGCTGCGGCGGCTGCGTGTCGGTCTGCTACGCCGGAGGCCTCAAGGAGGTCGCTATCCTGAATGATCAGCTGAACGCCTCTTTCAAGCAGGACGGTATCGACATCCAGATCGACGGCTACACCGTCGAACGTCAGTGCAACCAGGATCTTCTGGCAGAACTGGATCGGATCGTTCCCCGATATGACGCCATGATGTCCATGGCTTGCGGCGCCGGTTGCCAATACCTGGCGGAACGGTTCCCTCAGACACCGGTTTATCCCGCCATCAACACCATGTTCATCGGGGTGGATAAAGAGGTCGGCATTTTCGAAGAACGTTGCCGTGCCTGCGGTAACTGCGTACTCGGCTACACCGGGGGCATATGTCCCGTAACGCGGTGCGCCAAGGGGCTTTTCAACGGCCCCTGCGGCGGGACCAACATCACCAGCTGCGAGGTCAGCAAGGATATCCCGTGCGCGTGGTACGATATCTATATGCGCCTCAAGGAAATCGGCCAACTCGAGAACATCATGAAGATCAAGGAGCCGATGGAATGGCAGAACACGATCCGCGGCACTTTCGTCCAGCTGGGATACGAGGAGCGTTTTGCCGAGAAAGAAAAGAAGACCGGCTTTTTCAGCCGAATTCATTAGCCGTCAACGGGGCCTCTTGAAAAGAATGCTCAAAACGCTTGACATCTGCTGGGAAAATGGATTATTATCTGTTTACTATGAATAAGAATCTGACGATGAAAAACGCAAACTGGTGGTGGCGGCACATGCAATTCGGTGTGCCCTGGGTACCGCTATAAGTTTGACGAGGCATCAGAAAACAACCAGACCGTGGGCATCACCAAACGCCCACGGTCTTTTGATTTGAGGGTCGTGGGAACAAACAGCCACGGCCCTTTTTTTTACCTCAAAAAGGACGCATTTCATGCTCATCAGTCGATTTCCTCAAAAATCAAGTTTCCTTCAGCTGGCGGAACGACACAATGTGATTCCCGTTTGTGCGGAGGTTCTGGCCGACACGGAAACGCCCGTTTCTCTATTGAGAAAAATCTACTCCGGAAAGGGTCCCGCCTTTTTGTTTGAAAGCGTTGAGGGCGGAGAACGATGGGGTCGCTACAGCTTTCTCAGCGCCTCCGCACGGGCCGAAATCCGGGTCTACGCCGATAGCATAACGGTCGAAACCGGAGGGCGAACCGAAACCATCGCTCACGGCGGAGAGCCGATGGTCGTTCTAAGGGCATTGATGCAACACTATCGGCCCGCGCCGATTCCGGAGCTTCCCAGGTTCTGGGGCGGTATGGTGGGCTATCTGGGGTATGAGATGGTGTCGTTTTTCGAAAACATCCCCAACCGTCTTCCGGACGATCAGCCCATCGCTCATTTTATCATTCCGGATAAACTCATTATTTTCGACAATATCCGACATACCCTTATGGCCGTCGTGATCGTCTTCATCGAGGATGCCGACGCTTCGGAAGCGATCTACCGCCGTGCCCTGACTGATCTGGAGGGTCTCCTGTCCGAGACCGCATCCTGTATATCGACGGAGGTGAGGGTCGCCGACGGCGCCGATTTCAATCTCCTGCCCAGACTCGATGATGACGTCTACAGGGAAATGGTGAGAAAGACCAAAGCCTATATCCGGGACGGCGATATCATTCAGGCCGTCATCTCCCAGCCGTTCACCTGTACCGACCCCCCGGACCTGTGGACCCTCTACCGTGCCCAGCGATTCATCAACCCATCGCCCTACCTCTATTTTCTCCATCTCGACGATACGGCGCTGGTGGGTTCCTCCCCTGAAACCATGGTCCGCCTCGAAAACGGCGTGGCGTCCCTGAGACCCATCGCCGGAACGCGCCCCAGGGGCGAAAACGAACAGGAGGACCGCGCACTGGCAGATGAACTGCTTCAGGATGAGAAAGAGCGGGCCGAGCATCTCATGCTTGTGGATCTGGGCCGAAACGACCTGGGCCGTGTCGCCGAGGTCGGATCGGTCCAGGTGACGGACCTGATGGTGGTGGAACGCTATTCTCACGTCATGCATCTCGTCTCCAACATCTGCTGCGACATCAAGCCCGAATTCGATGCGTGGGATCTTCTTCGGGTGACATTTCCGGCCGGCACCTTATCCGGCGCTCCCAAGGTTCGCGCCATGGAAATTATCGCCGAACTGGAACGGGAGCCCCGGGGCCCCTACGGCGGCGCCGTCGGCTATGTCTCGTTCAACGGGAACATGGACATGGCCATCACGATCCGGACGGCGTGCGTTCAGAACGGTCGATTGACGGTAAGAGCGGGGGCCGGGATCGTGGCGGACTCGGATCCGGAAAAAGAGCGGATTGAAACCGTAAACAAGGCCGGGGCGATTCAACGGGCCCTGCAGTTGATGCACGGCGTCGGTGCATAGGACAACAGCGATGCGGAGGGATGTTCAATGCTGATTATGATCGATAATTACGACTCGTTTACCTATAATCTGGTCCAGTACCTGGAAGGGTTGGGAATGCCGGTGCGGGTTTTTCGGAACGACCAGGTGACATTGGCGGAAATTCAACGGCTCAATCCCGCCGGGATCGTGATTTCACCCGGACCGGGCCGCCCCGGTACAGCGGGGGTTTCCATGGACGTCATCCGTGCGCTGTCGGGGAAGATTCCCATCCTCGGGGTTTGCCTCGGGCACCAGTCCATCGCCGAGGCCATGGGCGGCAATATCGTTCCGGCAAAGCGGCTGATGCACGGCAAGACATCGACCATCACGGCCGACGGCAGAATGCTTTACCACGGCATCAACCAGCCGTTCCAGGCCATGCGTTACCATTCCCTCGCCGTCTGTCGAAAAACCCTGCCCGACTGTCTCGTCGTCACCTGCGAGTCCGAGGACGGCGAAATTATGGGGATCCGGCATCGGGAGCATCCGACCGAAGGTATTCAGTTCCACCCTGAATCGATCATGACCCCCGTGGGCAAGCGGCTGCTCAGAAATTTTCTGCGGTTTTCGGTCGACGGCGCCGGCAGGTCTTAGCGGCGAGTGATCAGCGATGCGAAGGTATCAGACTTTCAGTGAAATCGTCACTATCAATCATCAGCGGGAGGGAGACCATGTTTCGAACGTATCTGAACAGAATTGTCAAGCGTGAAAACCTGAACGAGTCGGAAATGTCGTTCATGATTACCGAGATTTTGTCGGGGAATGCCACCGACGCTCAGATCGGCGCGTTCATGGCGGCATTGGCCACCAAAGGCGAAACCTTCGAGGAGGTCGCCGGCGCTGCAGGCGCCATGCGGCGGAAAGCCGTGCGGATCCAGACATCGGGCGGCATGGTGGTAGACCCGGTCGGCACCGGCGGAGACGGCATGAACACCTTCAACATCTCGACAACCTCGGCCTTCGTGGTGGCGGGATGCGGGGTGACCGTAGCCAAGCACGGGAACCGCGCCGTTACCAGCAAGTGCGGCAGCGCCGATGTGTTGGAATCCCTTGGCGTCAAACTGGATACCGATCCTGAAATCGTCGAGGAGGCGGTCCGGGAGATCGGCATCGGGTTCCTGTTCGCGCCTCTTTATCACAGCGCCATGCGATACGCCGCCCCCGCCCGAAAAGAGGTCGGCATCCGCAGCATCTTCAACATGCTGGGGCCGCTCACGAACCCGGCAGGGGCCAACTGCCAGCTCATCGGCGTATACGCCCCCGAGCTGACGGAGATGTTTGCGGGCGCCCTCAAGCTCCTGGGCACGAAACAGGCCATGGTGGTTCACGGCCACGACGGGCTCGACGAGATCTCCGTGTGTGCCCCCACGCGGATTTCCGAGCTCCGGGAGGGTCTCATCCGGACCTATGATATCACACCGGAGCAGTTCTTTGGTCGAACCGCCGATCCAAAGGAGTTGCTGGGCGGAGGCCCCGAAGAGAACGCCGGGATCCTCCGACGGGTCCTCGCGGGGGAGCGGGGGGCGAAAAGGGACGTGGTCGTGTTGAACGCCGGTGCAGCGCTCACGGTGGCCCGGAAAGCCGGGGATCTCAAATCCGGGATCGCCATGGCCGAAGCCGCCATCGACAGCGGAGCGGCCGCTGGAAAGTTGGATGCCCTTGTTCAATATACCCGGGAGAATGGATAATGACGACCGACATTCTGAGCCGGATCGTGGAACAGAAACGCCTCGAGGTCTCCCGGGCGAGAGAGCGTCTCCCCGAAACGGAACTCCGCCGTCTCGCCGCAGCCCCGCGCAAACGGCGTCCCTTTTACGACGTCCTGGCCTCGGCAGGACCTTCGGGTGTCAATATCATTGCCGAGATCAAACGGGCCTCTCCCTCCAAAGGCGTCATCCGTTCCCGGCTGGATCCTTCCCTCTACGCACGTCAATACGAGGACGGAGGGGCCGATGCCCTGTCCGTCCTCACCGACGCGTCCTTTTTCCACGGGAGTCCGGCGGATCTGGCCCAGGCGCGTTCCGCCGTCCGTCTGCCGGTGTTGCGGAAGGACTTCATCATCGATGCCTACCAGATTTTCGAGTCGGCGGTTATGGGTGCCGACGCCATACTGCTCATCGTCCGTATCCTGAGCCCCGAACAGCTTCGGGAGTATATGGCTTTGGCAAAGGACAGCGGCATGGACGTCCTGGTGGAGATCCATTCGACATCGGAGCTTGAAACCGCGGTCGAGGCCGACGCCCGGCTGATCGGCATCAACAATCGGAACCTTGAAACCTTCGACACCGATGTCGGGCGAGCCTCCGCCATGGGGGGTATGCTTGGGCCGCCAAGGGTGGCCGTTGCGGAGAGCGGCATACGGAATCGGACGGATATCGAACGCCTTACAGCCGCCGGTATCTTCAACTTCCTCATCGGCGAAAGCATCGTTCGCTCAGCGGACCCTGCCCGGTTTATTCGATCCCTGAAAGGATACTGATGTCATGACCGACTCTGTTTCCAGGATACCTCAGGTCAAGGTATGCGGCCTGACGGATCCGGCCCAGGCCCTTGCCGTTGCGAAACTGGGCGTGGATGCCGTCGGTTGCGTATTTTTCCCGAAAAGTCCACGGCATATGACCCGGGAGGCGGCCAGGACGCTCTGTCGGGTGTTGCCTGCCAACGTCCGACGCGTCGGTGTCTTTGTCGACGAGTCCTTTTCCCAAATCATGGGCGTCGTCGAGGCGTGCGGGCTCGATGTCGTCCAATTGCACGGACAGGAGCCTCCGGAGTTGATACGCCGACTTCGCCGACAGGGTCTTCTGGTCATCAAGGCCTTGTTCGCCGCCCGATCGCCTGGACTCTCCGATCTCGATACGTATGCACCTTCGGGATTCCTGGTGGAATGCGGCGCCGGAAAACTTCCCGGCGGCAATGCCGAAACGTGGGATTGGGCCCGGGCCAGGTCTCTCTCCGATCGTTATCCGCTCATTCTGGCGGGCGGCCTGACGCCGGAAAACATTGTCAGGGCGGTCGGCCTGGCTCAGCCGGATGCCGTCGATGTCAGCTCCGGGGTGGAGGCTTCCCCCGGCAACAAGGACCTTCGGAAGTTGGCGGCGCTGATGGCGGCGATCCGTGGATGCCGAATGGAGAGACGTCTGCTGAAAATTTTTTGATGCGGTTTCGGGCCCCGTGCCCTTCCCGGCGGATTTCCGGATGTTACCCGGCCTGTTTTGACGCGTTGGTCAAAAGGCGGTTTTAAATGCCTTTCAAAATGTCTGTTTTGATTTTCCCGTCGAATTATGCTTTAATAAAAATCTCAACTTTCGACTTTCATCGGCCGGTGCCGGGAGGATACGGCCCGCGCCCGACGCGGTTTCGTTCAAGTGCCGCTAAAGCTTGCTCCGGGCGGCCCGGAAACTCGCTGCGCTCAAACAGTCCGGGCCGCTGATCCTCCGCCGCGCTTAAGCGGCACTAAAACTCACCGCTGAAGGGGCCCGGGCCGTATCCTCCCGGCACCTCTTTCCGGTTACCATCATGAAAGTCGAAAGTTGAATAAAAATTTTAATGCATGTTTTCCCAGGCGGAGGAGCCTCCGGATGAAAATCATATCCCCCTACCACGAGATCCTGTATATGCCCGACGGCGATACGGTCCTGAAGATCATCGAACTGGCCGGGCGAACCTGCTATAAGAGCGAGGATAAAATGACACCGACATCGGGGGCCGATTTTATCCGGCGCATCGTCCGTTCCGGGCATCACAGCGTGATCGAGCACATGAACGTCACCGTGAAATTTACCTGTGACCGCGGTGTCAGCCATGAGCTGGTCCGTCACCGCCTTGCCGCCTACAGCCAGGAATCGACACGGTATGCCAACTACGCCAACGACAGATTCGGAAATGAAATTACCGTGATCAGACCCTTTTTCTGGGCGGAGGACTCCCAGGCCTACCAGGACTGGCGCTCGGCCATGGCCTATGCCGAAAAGATGTATCTCAAGCTTGTCCGGGAGGGAGCAAGTCCCCAGGAGGCCCGAAGCGTGCTGCCCAACAGCCTGAAGACCGAGGTGGTCATGACGGCCAATCTGCGGGAATGGAAGCACGTGATCAACCTGAGATGCTCCAGGGCCGCCCACCCTCAGATACGAGAAATCATGTTACCGCTCCTTGCGGAGATGCATCAACGTCTACCTGTTGTCTTTGAACAAGAACATGAGAAATATCTTAAACCGGCTTGATCCACCCCATTTGTCCGCCAATGGACTGACCCAGCCCCCCAGAGGTCCGCATCGACGTGTGATTCCCTGAAAGAGAGACAAGTGTATGAAAACGCCTATTGTCCTGGCCGCATTCGGCACGACCACCCGCGCCATGAAAACCTATTCCTTCATCAATGACATCTGTCGGGAGCGATTTATCGGCCATCCGATCTTCTGGGCGTTCTCTTCCCGTCAGGTCAGGGATTTTTCCAATCGGAACTACAACACCAACATGCAGCATCCCCACGAAGTGCTGCGGAAGCTCAAAAAAGAGGGCTACCCGTGGGCCGTGGTTCAGTCCCTTCATTTCACTTGCGGTCACGAGTTTTATCGATTGATCGAGGAGGTGGGCGACTGCGGGATACGGACCGCCATGGGGCTGCCGTTGTTGCACCGGCCCGAGGATTACAAATCCGTTGTCGCCGCCTTGATGCCCCATCTGCCCGAGGCGGCGGACGAGGCGATGGTCATGATCGGCCACGGCACGGATCATCCGAGTTGGAGCAGCTATGTCGCATTGGATTACATTTTCAGAAAGACGAAGTCGTCCGGGGTTTACGTGGGCCTTGTGGAACAGGGTTATCCAACCATGGCGTCGGTGATCGAGGAGGTGTCCAGGGACGGTTACCGGAAGGTGAAACTCGTACCCCTGATGCTGGTGGCAGGCCTCCATTTCGAAGAGGATATGTCGGGTGACAACCATTCCTGGCGGTTCGCTTTTGAAAATGCGGGCATAGCCGTTTCTCTGGAAAACCAGGGGCTGGGGTTCAACCGGGGGATCGTCGACCTCTATTGCCGTCACATTCACGACGCCCTTGACGTGATTCCCGACAACCAGGGCTGTCGTCTTCCATGCTCGAAAATCTTCGTCGTTTGAAGTATCGTTGTTCATGAGAATTTGAATTAAAACCCAACCCACGGCGGTTATATCGGGATTGGCGTATTGACATCCCCGCCATTCAGTTGCATGATGGGCGGCGTTTATTGAACGGCACGGCCGGTACCGGCAACGACCGGAAGCCAAAACGGCTGCCGGGAATACGGAAAGAGAGACGACGTACATGAAGGCATCTCCGGCAGTCGACATCAGGAAGGTATCCTTTTCCTACAATGGTCAATCCGTGCTTCAGGACGTCGATCTGACCCTGGAGGCCGGAGACTTCACGGCGCTTATCGGCCCCAACGGCGGGGGAAAAACGACACTTCTCAAATTGATGATCGGTCTTCTGACCCCGAACAGCGGCGACATCAGAATCCTGGGTGAGCCTCCCCGCCGGATAGCACATCGTCTGGGGTACATGCCCCAGGAGATCGGCATCAACAGGCATTTTCCGATTTCCGTTCTGGATGTGGTGCTCATGGGGCGCCTTGATCCCGCAAGGCGTTGGGGCGGGTACAGCTCGACGGACCGGGCTGCGGCTCAGAAGGCCCTCGAAGCGGTGAACATGTGGGAATTCAGACGCCGTCGCATCGGAGAACTCTCCGGAGGACAACGCCAGCGGGTTTTCATCGCCCGCGCCCTGGTCGCGGAGCCCGATATCCTGTTTCTGGACGAGCCCACCGCGAGTGTCGACGCCGTCCATCAGGAAAACCTGTTCGACCTTCTCAAAGTGCTTAACGAAACGGTGACGATCATCATCGTGAACCATGACCTGATGGTGATTTCCAGCTACGTCAAATCCGTGGCCTGTGTCAACCGCAGGCTTCACTATCACGGCGGCAACGAGATAACGGAAGATATGATTCGAATGTATCAGTGTCCGGTGGAATTGATCGCTCACGGCATCCCCCACCGAGTGCTGCGAACGCACGGGAGCAAACCATGTGGGAAGCGCTGCAATTCGAGTTCCTGAGAAACGCCCTCCTGGCCGGGTTGCTGGCCGGCGTCACTTGCGGGATGATCGGCACCCTCGTGGTCGTCAACCGCATCGTCTTCCTGGCCGGCGGGATTGCCCATGCGGCCTACGGCGGCATCGGGCTCGCGTTTTTTCTGGGATTGCCTTACATGTTAGGAACCTTCGGATTTTCGCTTGGGGTCGCCATGTTCATGGCGGCCATGACGGTTCGCAGCCGACATCGATCCGATACCGTTATCGGGGTGATCTGGGCGGTAGGTATGGCGATCGGGGTGATTCTGCTCGATCTTACCCCCGGCTACAACGTCGATCTCATGAGCTATCTTTTCGGGAGCATTCTTACAGTTCCCACGTCGGATCTATGGATCATGGGCCTCATGACGGTCATGGTGGCCGGACTTGTCGCTTTTTTCTACAATGCCCTGTTGGCGATGTCTTATGACGGCGAGTTTGCCAGGCTGCGGGGCGTTCCGGTGGCGGGACTCTATTTTCTGCTTCTGGGCATGATTTCGGTATGTGTGGTGATGGTCATCCAGGTGGTCGGTCTCATCCTCGTCATCGCCATGCTGACCATTCCCCCCTATATCGCCGAAAAATTTTCAGATTCCCTGGCAGGTATGATGCTGATATCGTGTCTCATCAGCTGTGTCTTCACGGTGGCGGGCCTCTGGATATCCTTCCGATACGATCTGACTTCAGGCGCAACCATCATTCTTGTCAACGGTGCGGGATTTTTCCTGTCGATCATCGGCGGGCGATGGATCGCCCGACATCGGCGGTCCGCGTCCTGACACGACGGTATTGTGCGCGGTCCACGGTCATCGACCGGTTTCGACGGCTTCCGGCCTTGAAGCGGCAGAGGCCCGCCGGAAATCATTCCGATCCACCGGGTCGTAGTATCGCCACTCCCCGTTGACTTTCACCTTGGGGGCCCTGTGGATCTCATCCCGGCCGCAGCGCATGAGTCGATCGCAGGCCATGATCCACCCCCTCAGCTCCCCATGTCGCGCCACCGCTTCACGCGCGTACTCGGAACAGGAGGGCGTCATGGGACAGGTTCCTCTGCGAACGGCGGAGAGATGGTCCAGGGGGCCCCGATAAAAGGCAAGCATCCCGCTGAAGGGCGAGGCTGAATACCCGCCGCCGGCACTTCCGGTCCCTGTTGCGCCGCAACCCGTCGCCAGGACGGCGAACAGAAGCATCGGGACGAGCCGCTTCATGTCGAACTGAGCGCCCGCAATTTTTCGGATCAGTCCTTTTGCGGCCATTCCACCCCTTTGTGCTCTTCCACGAAGTAGCAGAAACGGCTCCAGGTGAATTCACGGCGGCTTATAGGACATCTCAGGGTCAGTTTATGGTCGGTCACGCCGACGACCTCCCAGTCCCCTCTCCTGGGACCTTCCTGGATGTGAATCTTCTGTCCGATGCGAAAAGGGTAAGGCGCGAATGTCGTAACGTCATGTTTTTCCAATGGAGTCAATTCCTTTCCGACAAGGTTTCCGTCAAGGGCTGCGCCTCGAAAAAGAGCGGCCGACAGCTTGACAAGCGGGCATCATGGTTCACAATATACGGATTGAAAGCCGGCGGCGCAAGTGGATTCCGAGGTGTTTCACGGACGGCGTTGCCGGGGTCGGGGGCAGTCTTTCCGATTTCAGACAGCGACGTTGACACGACGATCATGATGACCTATAGGATATGACGCGTAACGGGTTTATCCCGGCGGCAGAGGGCGGATCGATGGGATCACGCAAAGCAGGAGAACCCGACAATATTGATCAGAAAAAAAATGAAAGGGGTAATGGAGAATGAAACGGATACTGACAGTGGTGATTGCCGCAGCCTTGGTAATGACAGGCTGTGCCGGGCCCCAGACAAAAACCGGAAAGGGCGCCCTTTACGGGACGACAGGGGGGGCCGCGGCCGGCGCGCTGGCCGGACAACTGATCGGTAAGGACACCAAGGGCACCCTGATCGGGGCGGCGGTAGGCGCCGCTGTCGGCGGCCTTACCGGTCTTGGCGCCGGCAAGTATATGGACCGACAGGAAGCCGATCTGAACCAGGCGCTGTCGCAGTCCCATGCGGCCCAGGTCTCCCGGGAAGGGAATCTTCTGGCCGTCACCCTGAAGGGCGACGTGACCTTCGACACCGATTCAACCGTCGTAAGACCCGGCCTTTACAATGAAATAGACCGCATCGCTCAGGTGATGGTCCAGTACCCCGAAACCCAGATTTTTGTCCAGGGGCATACGGACAGCACGGGCGCCGCGGAATATAATCAGAGGCTTTCCGAGCGACGCGCGGAAGCGGTGAGGAATCTCCTGCTCCAGCGCGGGGTTTCGGCCGATCGCGTCACCGCCATGGGGTATGGCGAGACGATGCCCGTGGCCACGAACGCCACTCCCGAGGGGCGTCAGATGAACCGAAGGGTGGAGATCAGAATCAAGCCGAACGAGCCGGCCGCCGGTTAGCCGTCATTCAGGCAGGGAAGCCGGTCTTCCCTGCTTCGATCGTTTTCCCGGATGCTCGACCTATTTCATTGCGGACTTGAACCACAACGCCGCTTCCCGAACGAATTTTTCCTGATTTTCGGGCAGGCTCATGGGGTGGTCTCCGTTTCTCAGCATGATCAGCCGCTTGGGCATCCTTGCTTTCTGATAGATCCGGTGTGCCTCGGAGGAGGAGATGATCCTGTCTGAATCGCCGTGCACGATGAGGATGTGGTGGATGCCGTCGATCCTGTCGGAAATATCGAAACGGAGCGCTTCGGGATCGATCTTCGGATGGTTGTGGGGCGCCCCCTTCCCGTTCTTCAGGTGCTGAACGATCCGATTTCCGTCCAAAGGAGCGGCGTAAGTGACCACGGCGGCAACATCGGCTTCGAGTGCAACGGAAAGCACAACGGCGCCGCCCAGGCTGCTGCCGAAGAGTCCCGTGACATCCCCCGTCTTCTCCGTTGCCCGAACGGCGGATATGGCGCTCAACAAATCCCTGCGACGGTTTTCAAAAGCGGTGACCTCTCCAAAGACGCCATCGCTCCCGCCGCATCCCCTGTGGTCAAAACGGAAGTAAGCGATGCCGAACTCGAGGCATTTTTCGGCCAGGGCGATCTGTTTTGGAGAATCACCCGTGCTGAAAAGGCCGTGGGATCCGATGACGACCGGCGGCAATGCGCTGTTTGGCGGCAGGTGGAGGGTTCCCTTGAGCTGAAAATCCCCGCTGTTAAAGGAAATATCCTGAGTCGTGCTGATGATTGATTCCGTTTCCGACATTAACAAAACCCTCCTTGATTTTCCATAATGGGTAGGATAAAAACCCCTGCTTTATACTGTATTTCGCTATAGCGGACAAGATTCAAAATTTCGGAGGACGGAGATGGACGTCAAAAATCGGCAGGAGCTTGAACTGGAGATCACGGACATCGCCTTTGGGGGGATGGGGTTGGCCAAGGTGGATGGATTCGCGGTGTTCGTGGATGGGACGGTTCCGCTGGATCGGGTCAGGGCCCGGATCTTCCGAAAAAAGAAACGTTACGCAGAGGCGCGCCTCATCGAAATCCTCTCGCCCTCACCCCATCGTCGCAAGGCGCCCTGTCGCTACAGCGGGTTCTGCGGCGGTTGCAGATGGCAGTTCATAGATTATGAGATGCAGCTTGAATACAAGCGCCGGCACGTGTCGGAGGCCATTGAACACATCGGCCTCATCAAAGACGTTCCCGTCCATCCCACTCTTCCCTCCCCCGTGATGTACGAATATCGGAACAAGATGGAATTTTCCTGCGCCGACCGGCGTTGGCTGCTTCCCGACGAGCTGGGGCAAACGGACATCGATACGGGTTTTGCCGTCGGCCTGCATGTGCCGGGAACCTTTCACAAGGTGCTGGATATCAGCGAATGCCTGATTCAGCCCCGCCTGGGCAACGACATTCTCGATGCGGTGCGCACCTTCATCAGGGCGTCGGAAATGCCGGTCTACGGGTTGAAATCCCACGAGGGCTTCTGGCGATTCCTGATGCTCAGGCACTCCGCAGCCCGGGATCAGTGGATGGTCAACATCATTACCGCCGAGGAGCGACGCGACGTGGTCTATCCCCTTGCAGAGCGCCTCATGGCCGACTATCCCGCGATCGTATCCATTGTCAACAACATCACGGCCCGCCGGGCCGGAATCGCGGTGGGCGAGTCCGAAGCCCCCCTTCTGGGCGGCACTGCCATCCGGGATCGCATCGGCGCCTTCGAATTTGAGATTTCCGCCAATTCCTTTTTTCAAACCAACACCCGCGGCGCAGAAAGCCTCTATGCGGTCGTCAAGGATTACGCCGGGCTCTCCGGTGACGAAACGGTCCTGGACCTCTATTGCGGCACCGGAACCATCGGCATCACCCTGTCGGATGCCGCCCGGTCGGTCACGGGAATCGAAATCGTCGAGAGCGCGGTTGCCGATGCCCGGCGGAATTGCCGCATCAACGGGATCCGGAACTGCCGGTTTATGGCCGGGGATATCCGGGACCTGCTGTCGGGTATTGCCGTTTCCCCCGAGGTGATGGTCATCGATCCACCCCGCGTCGGAATGCACAAGGACGTGGTTCGACAGGTGATCGAGCTTGCTCCCCGGAAGGTCGTTTACGTCTCCTGCAACCCCGCGACCCTGGCCCGGGACCTGACCGTTATGAGCGAACATTACGACATCGCGGAGGTTCAGCCGGTGGACATGTTTCCCCACACCTTTCATATCGAATCCGTTGCCCGGCTCATCCGGAAATAGCCGGGCATGGCTTCGGTCGTGAGGCGGCACGTCAGCCGGATTCGACCAGCCGTTCCCGACCGCTGAAGATCAGAAGATCCCCCTCCTTGCTGATGCAGGCGAGCGTCATGTTCATCCTGCCGCCGAGGTCGACGGCAAGGGCCGTGGGCCGCGACATGCTGACGATGGTGCCGATGCCGGCCCGGGCACATTTCTGGACGAGTTCATAGCTGACCCGGGAAGAAAGTACGGCCGCGACCGTCTGCGGCAATCGGTTTTCCAGGAGGGCCTGACCGATGGCTTTGTCCAGGGCGTTGTGGCGTCCCACGTCCTCGCCCAGGCCCATGACCGCCAAGTCCCGACTGAAGAGCACCGCGCCGTGGGCGCTGTTGGTTTTTCGATAGAGATCCTGGTAGTCCTGCATCCGATCGTCGTTGATCCGTTCAAGAAGCGCCGCCAGATCGATCCGGGTCGTATCGGTGCTGGGAACCATGTTCTGAATGAGATCCTTCACCAACTCCTTCCCACAGATGCCGCAACTGGTCTGGCTGATATAACCGCGTCGCGCCAGGAGGTCGGAGACCTTTTCCCGCCGCTGGGGGGTGAGGGTCACGGCGATAACGTTGGGGTCCATCTGCTCGCAGTATCCGATAGCGGCAAAATCCTCGACCCGATCCACCAATCCCTCGGCAAGACAGAACCCTGCCGCCAGAAAGCGTTCATCCCCCGGTGTGCGCATCACCACGGCGTATGGGGTGTTCTCGACCCGGATGGACAGGGGCTCCTCGCTGATGAGCATTTGCGTTTCGGCGATCAGGGTATTTCCGGATTTGCAGCGAACGATGTTGTGTGATGATGTGCTTTCCAAATCTCTATCTCCTCTTGCCGACCCTGTGGATATCGAGGATCGGAATGCCGCCGGCGTTTCAGCGCCGGCGGGATTTATGCTGATATTGCCCTCAAGAAATAACTCAACTTTCGACTTTCATAGGCCGGTGCCGGTTACCATCATGAAAGTCGAAAGTTGAAAGTTGAAAAATAAAAATAGGACGCGAACCCATAATGTCACGCCCTTCTTATCTTCAGGCGTATCTGCCCCAAAAGGTGGAAAATCCCCTGGTGCCCGGCTGCCGATGTTATTTCAGCCACCTCACGGAATAGAGTTCCTTCCTTCGGCTGTCCAGATTTCTGACGCTGCCGTGTTTCCGCAGCTCTTTCAGCAGATCCAGATCCAGATCGGTCACAAGGGTCATCTCGGTGTTGGGGGTGGCCTCCGCGGCGACGGCATCGTGGGGAAACGCGAAATCCGACGGTGTGAAAATGGCGGATTGGGAATACTGAATATCCATGTTTTCGATCTTGGGCAGATTTCCCACGCTTCCCGAAATGGCGACATAGCATTCGTTTTCGATGGCCCGGGCCTGGGCGCAGCGACGGATCCTGAGGTAACCGTTTTTGGTGTCGGTCCAGAACGGAACGAGAAGAATCTGCATGCCCCTGTCGGCCAGCAGCCTGGACAATTCGGGGAATTCAGCGTCATAGCAGATCAGGATGCCGATTTTGCCGATGTCGGTGTCGAAAACCTTCAGGGCGTCGCCGCCTTTGAGTCCCCAATATTCGGCTTCATCGGGGGTAATGTGGAGCTTGTATTGGGCATCCCATGTCCCGTCGCGCCGGCAGAGAAACGAGACGTTGTGGAGTGTTTCACCGACGTATTCGGGGAGGCTTCCCGCGACAATGTTGATGTTGTATGCGACCGCCATCTGGAGAATCTCGTCCCGCAGCCGCTCGGTATGTTCGGCCAGAGCGCGCATGGCCGTCGGCGGATCGTCCTGGCTGTAATGCCCCAGAAGCGGTGCGTTGAAGAGCTCCGGGAACAGGATCAGGTCGGCGTTGTAACCGGACACCGTATCGATGAAGAATTCCACCTGCTGCAGGAGTTCTTCGAAGGATTTGAACGCCCGCATTTTCCATTGAACGACACCGATCCGGACGTTGGATTTCCGTCCCCACACGATCTTTTTCCGGCTCTCGTAAAAGATGTTGTTCCACTCGAGAAACACCGCGTGGCTGCGGGAGGAATTGTCTTCGGGAATATAGTTGCGGATCACCCGTTTCGGGTGGAACTCGTTGGCGAGCTGAAAGGTCAGCACCGGATCGACGATCTCACGGCTTCGCACCTTCTCGATGTAGGTGACCGGACTCATCTCCCGGTGGTATTTGGCATAGCCCGGTATACGGCCCCCAATGATAATTCCCTTCAGGTTGAGCTTTTCGCAGAGCTCCTTTCTCGCGTCATAGAGTCGTCGACCCAGACGCATGCCGCGATAATCGTTATGGACGAAAAGGTCTATGCCGTAAAGATAATCCCCCTTCGGGTCATGCCCTTTGAAGCTGCCGTCGGACACGATATCCTCGTAAGAATGGTCGTCCTCGAGACCGGCGTAGTCGATGATCAGCGTGAGCGCAGCCGCCACCACCCTGCCCTTGTCCTCGATGCAGATCTGCCCCTCGGGGAAAAGAGAGAGGATCGTCTTATATTCGTGCGCCTGCCATGCCCCGCCCATGCCGGCATAAGCCGCTTTCATGATGTCGCGGATATTGTCGTAATCCGTTAGACGAAGATTCCGGATTTGGAGCTTGTGGCTGGTGATATCGGTTCCCAATGATTCTCAGTCCTGTCTGTTATGGAATGTCGGTTTTTGTGACAGCGGGGTCGCACGCCCGGGCCGCATCGGCCTGCGACGGTAAGCCTCAACTCCCTATGGTCTATTTGCCCAGCATATCCTCCTTGAGGTTCTGATCCGCGGGCTTTTCCCCCAACCAGATACCGAACAGGGCCTTTTTGAACGCGGTCCCCTGAATCGCCCCGCGGAGCTGATTTTTCTTATAGACGCGGATCCCCTGCCCCGGGGAATAAATGATGTCATAGACATCCCCCGCACGCGCCGCTTCAGTGAAGCATGCATTGAATTTTTCGATCTGTGACGCAAGCGCCGCCGTATCTCCCCTGGTGCTGTTTTCGAATCCCTCGTTCCAGGCCTCGATCAGTTTCCGGCTGGGCACCCCGTCATGAATGAAGTGCATGCGGATGGCCATGGGTGCTTCCGCCGCGATAATCTTTCGGGCATCAGAACTTTTTTTTTCGAGATACAGCGCTCCGGCGTATATTTTCATGAAAAACCTTTGTCTCAAACCCACTCCGTTCAGAACGAGCGGCACATTGCCCGCCGTCAGCGTATCCGGGACGGCGACGCCGCCGACGGTTTCGGCGGAACACGAGGGTAACACCACCGTCAGTACGGCCAATGCGATCATTATACAGCGTTTCAACACAATGACTTATCCTTTCAATTCGATCGCCGACCATGTGTGCGGCGGCGGGTCGATCATCTCCGTGCTCGCCGGCCCCGCTTCGGATTCAACGAAAAATCCCCCTGCCTTTTACGGTATGGGGGATCGTAAAACCGAACGACATGATCGGGATCATACTGCCGGGATCAATCGCCCATTTCAGCCATATGATCGTCGTACAGGGTTTCAAGACCCAGCTTGTGCCTGGCTTCTTCCTGGCAGAGGATCTTGAAAATGGCTTTGGCGTTTTCGGACTTGGCCTCGGCCAGCAATTTGTTGTAGAGCTTCAGAGCGTTTTCCTCCCGCTTGATGGCGACAATCAGAATGTCCCGATATCCCATTCCCGGCTTGTAAACCATGTCGTCCATGTAGTCGCTGCGCTTGATGTCCTTGATCCATTTGAACTGATAGTCTTCGACGCCTTCGGCATAGCCTTTGACCTTGAGCTCTTCGAGCATGCGTTTGTGCTTTTTTTCTTCTTCCGAAAACTCGATCAGCATTTCCTTCGAGCCTGACATGGATTCTTCCCGGCTGGCCGCAAGGTAAAAGTCGACGGCTTCCTGTTCCTTCTGGATCGCAAAATCGATAATCTCGTTTATGCTTTCAAAATGCATTCCTGTCTCCTTTCCAGGTGGATGATGAACTATGTTTCAAGGCTTCCGATCAGCTCTGTCAATCGGGAAATGCCGTGGGTGATCATGTAGCGTTCGATGCCGTCGACGATCTGGACCGATACGGTGGGGTCGATGAAATTGGCGGTGCCGATCTGAACGGCAGCGGCGCCGGCGATGATAAATTCCAAGGCATCCTCGGCTTTGGCGATGCCGCCGATCCCCACCACCGGCACCTCGCTCATCTGGGCGACCTGCCACACCATTCTGAGCGCCACCGGTTTGATGGCGGGTCCGGACAGTCCGCCGGTGATGTTGGCGATCTTGGAGCGCCGACGGTGGATGTCGACGGCCATGCCGGTGATGGTGTTGATGAGTGAGAGAGCGTCTGCGCCCCCATCGATGGCGCTTCGGGCGATCTGAGTGATGTCGGTGACGTTGGGAGAGAGTTTGACCATGAGCGGTCGTGAGGTTCGTTTCCGGACGGCCTCAACCACCTCGTTAGCCATCTGCGGGTCGACGCCGAAGGCGATGCCGCCGGTCTTGACGTTGGGGCAGGAAATGTTGAGTTCTATACCGGCAATCCCTTCAATGTCATCAATTCTCCGGGCCAATTCGGCATATTCCTCGACGGTTTTGCCGTAAATGTTGATCCATGTCGGTGTTGCGATCGATCTCAGGAAAGGCAGCTTTTTTTCAACGAAGGCGTCGAGGCCGACATTTTCAAGGCCGATGGCGTTCAGCATCCCGCAAGGGGTTTCGGCGATGCGCTGGGGCGGATTGCCTTTGGCGGGAGAGAGGGAAAGCCCCTTGACAACAATGGCTCCCAGACGGTTGAGATCGATGAAGGGAGAATATTCACGACCATACCCAAAGGTGCCCGAAGCGGTCATGACCGGGTTCTTGAGCAGGACACCCCCGATGCGGGTCGTCAGATCGGGTTTTAAATCGGCTGTCAAATCCGTGGCTTCGGGCATATCGTCACGCTTTTGGAAAGTCATGGTTAAAACAGGCTTCAGAACAATATCCGGGTTAATCTAACGACTTCTGTGAGAAATCGCAAGACTATTTTTTGGACGGAAGGGCCGGGGGTCTTGGAAATGGGACGCATAGACACCATTGGGGATCCGGAAACCGCCGCCGCCAAAAATGGAAAATTTTCTTGGAAAGCGCTTTACAATTCAAAAATCAGACTATATTTTGAGATATTATTCTAACACATGTTTCAGAAGTCATACCGACTCGTGCGATGGCCCGAATCGGTTTAATTCTGTCAAACCAAGGAGCGGATATATGGTCAGACCCAAAAAAAATCGACTGGTGGCGTTTAATCCCGAAATCAGCTATTTCAAGCCGCGGGGTATACCAATGGTCGACCTCGAGGAGGTCTCCCTGACCGTAGACGAACGGGAGTCGATTCGCCTTTCAGATCTGCTGGGGCTTTCCTACGAGGAAGCCGGTCAGCGGATGGGGGTTTCCCGGGCCACTTTCGGGAGGATCATCCAGCGGGCCAGAAAGGTGATCGCCGACGCGCTGATCAATGGAAAAGCCATCAACGTTGACGGTGGGAACTACACGATTGTGGAAGACAACCGGATTTTCGTCTGTGACAAGTGCAACTACAAATGGGATGAACCCCTCGGCACGGGAAAACCCGAAAGCTGTCCGGCTTGCAACAGTCGGTATTTCCATCGTGTCTCCGAATAAAGGTATGCAGGACCCGGGTCGGGTGGGGCGGTGCTTGAAAATCCCCTGAGAAGGCGTTATTGTCTTTCAGGGAAAGACAGTTGAACACGTGGGTATACCGGCGACCGGTCTGCCCCCTCAAAGATGGGAGACGGAAAGATCCTTTGCAGGCGGTTGATGCAGAGGCGTCCGTCTTTTGACGTTTGGCACCGAAAGGTGCCGGTGCGTTTGTTATGGTTGTTTTAACGTTCGAGGAGATTGAATTATGGAAATGATCACCGGCGGCGATTGCAAATCGTCCCAGCAGAAACAGAAACAGTCCGAGCAGGACGCAGCCCTGGAAGATTCCCTCCGAAAAATAAAACAGATCTTCATGGTCATGAGCGGCAAGGGAGGCGTCGGGAAGACGAGCGTTTCGGTCAACCTTGCGATGGCACTGGCCAAAAAGGGCTTCAAGGTCGGGATTATGGACGTGGACATTCACGGCCCGGACGTGCCCAGAATGCTCGGCATACAGAAGGAGATGCTGGGCGTCAACGCCAACAGGAAGCTGACGCCCCTGGCCTACTCCGACAACCTTTCCGCGGTGTCCATCGAATCCCTCAGTGCGAGCAAGGACGACGCCATCATCTGGAGAGGACCCATGAAACATTCGGTCATCCGTCAGTTCATATCGGATGTGGAGTGGGGGGAACTGGATTATCTGATAATCGACTCGCCTCCGGGAACGGGAGACGAACCCCTGAGTGTGGCTCAGACGATTTCAGGCGCCAAGGCGATCATCGTCACGACGCCCCAGGAGGTTTCGCTGGCGGATGTCCGGAAATCCATCAATTTCTGCCAGACCATCAAGATGGAAATTTTCGGTCTCATCGAAAACATGAGCGGTTTCAAATGTCCCCATTGCGGTGAAGCCATCGACATGTTCGGCACGGGGGGCGGTGAGAAAACCGCCAGTGATTTCGGCATTCATTTCCTCGGCAGAATACCCTTTGAGCCCAAGATCGTGGCTTGCGGGGATTCAGGGAGCTGCTATCAGGAGATATACAAGACATCTCCTGTGACGCTTGCCTTTGAGGCTGTTGCCGAACGGATGGCGAAGCTGAACGGCTGAACCCCGATCCGACAGTCCTCAGCGACAAAAAGTTCTCAGACAACAGGTGTTCGGAGAGATGGATCGTCCATCCTCCGAACAGCCGACATCCATATCCCACCCCCTGTCATACCGTCAATACTTCAGCTTTCGGGATCGAGGCTGAAGGGGAACGTCTGCGATGAACGGTGTGTTTGTGCCCCTTCAACCTTCAGTCTTCAGCCTCTCCTCAACGAAAACCGAAATCTGAGCAATACGCTAGAAAATGCTTTTTCTTGATTTTCTCGGATTCTGATATTAAGCTCACCAACACACCCCGAAAGGCATGGCGAAAAGATGCCGCACCTCCATACGGCAGGTTTTGATATTACGGCATCCGTGCCGTCTGCGGGAACGATGTGATGCATCTGTTGGTCCTGCGTCTTTCCGGCGGCAGGCACCAGGGACATCGTCAGGGAAAGGATCCGTATGGAAGAAACGATACAATTCAAGAACGACGAGGGTGAAATATTGGCCGGCACACTTCACCTCCCCGAATCCCCCGCGGTGGAGTGCGTCATCTTCGGCCACTGTTTTACCTGCTCACGACATACCACCGTGCTCCGGGAAACAGCCCGCAAACTGACGGATCGGGGAATTGCGGCCCTTCGGTTCGATTTTTCCGGAAACGGTCAGAGTGAGGGGGATTTTATCAATACCGCCTACACCCGGCATATCGGTGAGATGACGCCGGCGCGTCGGTTTCTTGCCGCCAGGGGGTTGTCGCGTTTCGGACTGGCCGGCCACAGCATGGGGGCGGCCATTGCCGTTCTGGCCGCCTTACGGATGACGGACGTCGTCGGTGTATCGGCTTTTTCCGGCCGCCTTGGCGGGTTGGATCCCGAAGCGATGTTTACCCACGATCAGCTGTCGCGGCTCCGGGAGACCGGTCGTGTGACATTCCAGAGTCGGGGGCGTGAATTGGCACTGTCGAACGCATTTTTCGAGGATGCGTCCGGATATGACATTCTTGAAGCCGTCTCGGCCCTCAGCGCACCGCTTCTCATCATTCATGGGGATAAGGATGAGATCATTCCGGTATGGCACGCCGAGGCCGCCAAGGAACGAAATCCCCGCGCGACGCTCGAGATCGTCCATGGTGCGGATCACATGTTCAGCGATGCCGCGTTGCGTGAAAAGGTTGCCGACCTCGCGGCAGACTGGTTTCGACAACGTTTCGACGCATAATGCCGTTATACCGTGTTTCGACACTTCAGCATGTGTTTCAAGACAAATGAACAGAGGTGGAAATGATTGACATCTCCGAAACGATGAACATGGCGTACATCGACCGGCAGTACCAGCTTTGGAAAAACGATCCTGATGCCGTGGAACGGGATTGGCGGATCTTTTTCAAGGGATTCGAGACGGCAGGCGGCCTCGATCTGAAAACCGTCGTCCGGGCGGATGAGGGGCTCTCCCGACCGGATACGGATCTGCCCGAAGAGGCCTGCACCATCGACAAAACCCTCCTCCAGTCACGGGTGGAGGCGCTCAAATACCGATACCGGGATATGGGGCACCTTCTCGCCTGCCTGGATCCTCTGGTGGCCTGCCCGACGGATCATCCCCTGCTCAACATCTCTGCCGTGGGACTTTCTCCCGAAGACCTCGATACGGCGTTTTACACACGGCGGTTCTCAAAAACCCTCACGGCCCCCCTGAAGGACATCATCCGGGAACTTCGGGAAACGTATTGCCGATCCGTTGGGGTGGAATACATGCACCTCCAGGATCCGGAGGAGCGCCGTTGGCTTCAGGACCGAATGGAGCCGATCCGAAACCAGCCGGTATTTTCAGCGGAGGATAAGCGGCGCATCATCACCAAGCTCTATCAGTCGGCGTTTTTCGAGAGTTTTCTGCACAAAAAGTACACGGGCCAGACCCGTTTCTCCCTCGAGGGTGCAGATGCCCTGATTGCCGCGATGGATGCCCTTTTCCTTCACGCGTCGGAACAGGGGGTGACCGAGATTATCCTCGGGATGGCCCATCGGGGGCGTTTGAACGTGCTGACCAACATCCTGGGCAAGCATTATGAGGAGATATTCCGGGAGTTCATCAACAGCTACGACCCCGAAAGCCTGATGGGGGCCGGGGATGTCAAGTATCACAACGGTTTTCTCGCCGACCTCACGCTGGCCAATCAGCGCAAGGTTCGAGCGTTTCTGGTGAACAATCCCAGCCATCTGGAATCGGTCGATCCGGTGGTGGAAGGCATTGCCTACGCCCGGCAGGATGCCCTGACACCCGCACACCGGAACCAGGTGCTGCCGCTGCTGATTCATGGAGATTCGGCATTTGCCGGTCAGGGCGTGGTTGCCGAGACCCTCAATCTTTCACAATTGGAGGGATACAGAACCGAAGGGACCGTCCACATTATCATCAACAATCAGATCGGGTACACCACTTTGCCGGAGAACGCGCGTTCGACGCGTTATTCGACCGACATCGCCAAGATGCTGATGGTCCCGATCTTCCATGTTCACGGGGAGAATCCCGAGGCCGTCATCCATGTGATCAAACTGGCCTTTGACTACCGCATGGCATTCGGCAAGGATGTTATTGTCGACATGGTCTGTTACCGTAGGTTCGGACACAATGAAGGGGATGAGCCCTACTTCACCCAGCCTGCCATGTACGAACGGATCCGGGAACGGCCGCCGCTATACCAGATTTATGGGGAGAAAATGGTCGACGACGGCGAGATTGACGATAGCGGTCTCGCGGAGATCGAGAACGGACTTGTGACTTGTCTTGAGGAGGGGTTTTCGGCTGCTCAGGACAATCCCCGGATTTTCCCGGTGCCGCGGTTTTATGAAAACTGGTCGGACTATCACGGCGATTACAGCTTCGCACCGGTTGACACCGCGGTTTCCCAGAAGTCGCTGAAAGCCCTGGCGGCCGCCGTCAATACGCCGCCGTCCGGCTTTGCCGTCCACCCGAAGCTCGAACGTCTTTTGGGTAAACGTCTGGAAAGCGTCGAAAGCGGCCGCGATATCGACTGGGCCAATGCCGAATCCCTGGCCTTTGCATCGCTGCTGTCGGAGGGGCATCATGTCCGGCTGAGCGGCCAGGACAGCGCTCGGGGCACCTTCAGCCAGCGGCACAGCATCCTCGTGGATGTCAAAACCGGCGAGTTCCATGTCCCCCTCACGGGCGTTTGTCGGGAAAAAGCGGTCTTCAGCGTTTTCAACAGCGCGCTCTCCGAGGCCGGGGTGCTGGGGTTCGAGTACGGTTACTCCATGATTCGACCGGCGGGCCTCACCTTGTGGGAAGCGCAGTTCGGTGATTTTGTCAACAACGCCCAGGGGATCGTCGACCTGTATATCGTGAGTGGTGAAACCAAGTGGCAGCGCCGCTCCGGTCTGGTGATGCTTCTGCCCCACGGGTGGGAGGGGCTTGGCCCCGAACACTCCTCTGCACGCATGGAGCGTTTTCTTCAACTGTGCGCCCACGACAACATTCAGGTCTGCAATCCGACAACGCCGGCCCAGTATTTTCATCTTCTGAGACGACAGGTCAAAAGCTCCTGGCGAAAGCCCTTGGTGCTGATGACGCCCAAGAGCCTCCTGCGGCATCCCCGGGCGGTTTCCAGAATCGACGATTTTTCCAGGGGAACGTTCCAGGAAGTTATCGACGACGATGCCGCAGTCGAAAAAGCGCGCCGGGTGATCTTCTGCAGCGGAAAAATCTATTACCAGCTCCTGGAGCGTCGGGAAACCCTCAAGGCATATGACATCGCCATTGTCCGGGTCGAGCAGTTCTATCCTTTCCCCCGGGAGAAACTGGAGCGGATCGTCGGGAAATATCGGAAAGCCGATCAGTGGTGCTGGGTTCAGGAGGGGCCTGTAAACATGGAGGGGTGGTCGTTTATGGCGCCGCGCCTGAAAGAAATTGTCGGCACGGATCCAACCTATATCGGGAGGCCGGCTTCGGCCAGTCCGGCCACCGGTTTCGCGAACATTTACAAACAGGAACAGAGCCTTCTTCCGGATAAGGCGGTGGGCCAACTGTCGGGTGTTCAAACGGGATGAGCCGGTCGTCCTTCAAGACATCGTCGGCTTAAATAGTCAACTCAACTTTCGACTTTCATAGGCCGGTGCCGAGAGGATACGGCCCGCGCCCCACGCGGTTTCGTTCAAGTGCCGCTAAAGCTTGCTCCGGGCGGCCCGGAAACTCGCTGCGCTCAAACAGTCCGGGCCGCTGATCCGCCGCGGCGCTTAAGCGGCACTAAAACTCACCGCTGAAGGGGCCCGGGCCGTATCCTCCCGGCACCTCTTTCCGGTTACCATCATGAAAGTCGAAAGTTGAATAGTCAACTTTCGATGTTCAGCCGCCGGCGCCGGCAGAGAATGGTCCCGATTCAGGCTGAAAACTGAAGGGGCGGGCTTGCGACAAACGGCGCGTTTATCCCTCAGCAGAAGCGGGTTATGCCCGTGAATGACTCCGTCAGCCTCAAACGCTTTTCGGTCAACACTACGAAAGGCGAAAATTGCGTCAAACAGATGAAGAAGGAGCAGCCATGGCAATAGAGATTAAAATCCCCAGCGTCGGGGAATCGGTTCAAGAAGCGATTCTGGCCCAGTGGTACAAAGCGGACGGCGAAACCGTGAAAAAGGATGAACCCCTTTTCGTGATCGAAACGGACAAGGTCACCCTGGAGGTCGTGGCCGAGGCGGATGGGGTTCTCAAAATTCGGGTCCGGGAGGGGGAAACGGTGGCTGTCGGCAAGGTGGTGGGTGAAATCATCACGGAAGGCGAATCCGCCCAGGCGTCCGAGACGGCTGAGAAGACCGAGACCGCTGAGAAGACCGAGACGGCTGAGAAGACCGACACGGCTGAGAAGACCGAGACGGCTGAGAAGACCGATAAAGCGACCCGGAAGCAAGGGGCCGACCCGGGACCGGATGCTGTCCGGGACGATCTCGATCTCTCTCCGTCGGTTCGGCGTCTGGTGGCCCTTCATGACCTCGATCCCTCCGGGATCGAAGCCACCGGGCCAGGCGGCCGCATGACCAAAGGAGACGTCCTGCTGCATCTGGAGGCGAAATCCGCAACCACGGAAAAACCATCCGACACGCCGGCCGGTGAGGCGAAACCTGAAGCGGAACCGGGCATAGAACGAAAGCCCATGAGCCCCATCCGCAAGCGAATCGCCGCCCGGCTCCTTGCGGCCAAACAGAATACCGCTTCGCTGACCACCTTCAACGATATCGACATGAGTCGATGCATGGAGATGCGCTCCATGTTCAAGGCGGACTTCAAGAAAAAATACGATGTCTCCCTGGGCTTCATGTCCTTTTTCCTCAAGGCGACGGTTCAGGCCCTTCGCGAGTTTCCCCAGATCAACGCCTTTATCGACGGCGACGACATCGTATTTCACCACTATTATCATATCGGCATCGCCGTGGGATCGTCCAAGGGCCTCGTTGTTCCGGTCATCCGAGACGTCGATCGACTCGGGTTTGCCGACATTGAACAGGCCATCGTCGATTACGTGGAAAAAATCCGGGCAAACCGACTGGAACTCTCCGACCTCGAGGGGGGGACCTTTACCATCACCAACGGCGGCGTGTTCGGGTCACTCCTGAGTACGCCGATTTTAAACCCACCGCAAAGCGCCATTCTGGGGATGCACCGGATCGAGAAACGACCGGTCGTGGTGGACGACGAAATCGTCATCCGTCCCATGATGTACACGGCACTCAGCTATGACCACCGGATCGTCGACGGGCGGGAGGCGGTCACCTTCCTGAAACGGATCAAGGAGATGATTGAAAACCCGGAACGCATGCTGATGGAGGTCTGATATGGGGGAGAAAAAACAATACGATCTGGTGGTGGTGGGCTCGGGCCCCGGCGGTTATGTGGCGGCGGTACGGGCGGTTCAACTGGGTTTCAAGGTCGCCTGCGTCGAGAAGGCGGCGCGTCTGGGCGGCGTTTGTCTCAATGTCGGGTGTATTCCCAGCAAGGCCCTGCTCGATTCCAGCGAACACTTCATTCAGGCAAAGGAAAATTTTTCAAATCACGGGATCCGGTTTGACAATCTCTCTTTCGACCTGGCCGTCATGATGGCTCGAAAGGAAAAGGTCGTGGCCGACCTGACCGATCAGGTGGAAAAGCTCCTGGACAGACACAAGATCGATGTTTTTCATGGTACAGCCCGTCTCGAGAGCCCCCGGGAAGTCGCCGTGACCGTCGACGACGGCAGCCCGAAAATCCTGAGCGCCAAAAATATCCTCCTGGCAACGGGCAGCGAAACCGTTTCAGTCCCGGGGATTTCCATCGACGGCGATCGTATTGTCGATTCGACGGGGGCGCTCTCCTTTGACGCGGTACCTGAGCACCTGGTGGTGGTGGGCGGGGGCTATGTCGGTCTGGAATTGGGGTCGGTCTGGCGGCGGCTGGGGTCGGCGGTGACGGTTGTCGAGATGCTGCCCAAGATTGCAGCGACGATGGACGGCCGAATCATCCGGTCACTGGAACGGATGTTGAGAAAGCAGGGGCTGGATTTCCGTCTCGAAACGAGGGTCTCCGGGGTGACGGTGACGAACGGCACCGTAAAGGTTGCGGTGGAAGGAAAGGACGGCGCCTCTACCCTGGAATGTGACCGCGTCCTGGTGGCCGTCGGACGCAGACCCCTGACACGAGGCCTCAACCTGGAGGCGGCGGGCGTTGGAACGGACTCCCGAACCGGTCACGTCCGGGTCAACAGCCGATATCAGACCGATGCCGAGACCGTCTACGCTATCGGCGATCTCGTCCCCGGACCCGCTCTGGCTCACAAAGCCTCTGCCGAGGGCATTGCCGCCGTGGAAAACATGGCGGGAAAACCGGGAGAGGTCAACTACGATGCCATTCCCGCCGTGATCTACACCTGGCCCGAGGCGGCCGCCGTCGGCATCACCGAAGAGACGGCCAAGGAACGCCGGATTCCCTATTGTGTGGGCACCTACCCCTTTTCGGGGACCGGGCGGGCCCGATGCATGGGTGAAACCGACGGCTTTGTCAAACTGATCTGTCACTCAAAGACGGACCGCATTCTCGGGGTCCATATCCTGGGTCCTCGCGCCGCCGACATGATCGCCGAGGGTGTCCTGGCAATGGAATTCGGTGCCGGTTCGGAAGACATCGCGCGGACGGTTCACGGCCATCCGACCTTTTCGGAGGCCCTGATGGAGGCCGCTCAGTCCGCCCGCAAGTGCTCCATCTATACCTCGTAGACCCTTCTCCATGATTTGGCGGCGCCTTCCGGAGGGGTTCCGAAAGGCGCCGCGGGACACCGTTATTCCGGCATTGGTTCAGGAATTGAGAATCTTTTTCGCGCTTTCATTGTTGATGTCGGACACGTGGGGAACCCCGATCTCGAGGGCGGTTTCCCGGTTGGCCGAGAAGATCTCGTTCCGCGTGATCTGGGACATGGAAAATTTGCGGGCGCCGGCCAGGAGCTGCTGCAGACCGCCGGCCAGCTTGTCCGCCAGGGTGCAGAAGGCGATGGCACCGTAGGGAATGTGCTTCATTTCATCCTTGCCCACCTTCTTTTCGACGTCGAAATAAGCGGCAAAGATTTCCTTGGCGCTGTTGCCGACCCGCTGGACGGTTTTCGGCAGCTCGGACCAGTGGCCGTTGACGGCGCCTCTTCTGTCGGGGAAGAGCGCTCCTTCGATGTTGGCTCCCACGAAGCCCGGCACCATAACGGCTCTGCCCATGCAGACCATCTTGGTGAAAGGCGCTCCCAGCGCCAGGGCCTTGAAGATGTGATCCTCCGTTGCAAACCCCCCGGCAAATGACATGTCCACAACGCTTTGGCCTTTTGCGGCCAGAATGCTCGCATACTCATATGCCTTTGCGTGGAGGTGGATGGACGGCACGCCCCAGCTCTGCATCATGTTCCAGGGGCTCATGCCGGTGCCGCCGCCGGAACCGTCTATGGTGAGCAGATCGAGCTTTGCGTCGGTGGCGAACTTGATGGCCATGGCCAGTTCTTCCATCCCGTAGGAGCCGGTTTTAAGCGTGATCCGATTGAAACCGATGCTCCGGAGGTATTCAACGGTGCTCATGAAATCCCTTCGGACCTGATCGACGGTGTCCATATTGGTGGCGCCCAACCGGCTGTGACGGGCGAAAGACTTGATGGAGCCGTTCTCAAAAGCTTCCTGAACTTCGGGAATGGTGGGGTCCGGATCCACGATGTAACCCCTGTTTTTCAGGAAAAGTGCGTAATCGAGGCTCCGGACCTGGATTTCGCCGCCGATGTTCTTGGCGCCCTGCCCCCATTTGAGCTCGATGATGCACTTGTCGCCGTATTTGTCGGCCACGAATTCCGCAACGCCGTTCCGGGTGTCTTCCACGTTGAGTTGAACGATGATGGCGCCGTATCCGTCGAAATATCGGAGATAACCGTCGATCCGTCGCTCGAGCTCGGGAGCGCTCTTGATCTTGCCCTTTCGGACATCTCCAGGCGTGATCTCCGAGTTCCGGTCGACCCCGACGACGTTTTCGCCGATGACGACCGGGATGCCCACCAGCGCGCCGCCGATGGCAAATGCGTCCCAGTACTTCTGGGCCACGAAGGTCGACCCCATAGCGCCGGTCATGAGCGGCATGCGAACCTTGGTCTTAACGGCTTTTCCGAATTGGGTGGTCAGATTGACGTTCGGGAATATACAGTCGTCGGGATCCGTGCTCAAGCCTTCCCCCAGCCCGTGAGCGCCGTAGGCATAGCCTTGAATTCGCAATGAATTATAGGAAACCCCCACATGGGTCGTGTTGTTGGAACCGGCCGTCACGATACCGAAGCTTCTCGGATAAAGCAGCTTGCGCCCAACGAGACTTGACAGCCATGTTTCGCATTTTCCCTCGCAATCCGCCCGGCACAGGGTGCACAGTCCTGATTCCGTCGGATTTCCGCGATTGACCGTTCCCAGAACATCATTGGTTTTAGAAAAGCGCACGTTATTTCTCCTTTTTTTAACTGGTTGAGATGAGAGATCGTTGTTTCTGAACGCTTTCCCATCGCTAAAAAACAAAAAGGCGTCTGTCTTCGCTATCGAAGAAAATCAGACGCCTTTGTCTATCTCTGTCTTTGAGGTTCCCCCGTGTTCGCCGAACGCCATTGTACGGCAACGAAAGAACACTTAATTTTGAGTAAATATTTTAGTTTTACTGAAAAGGGATGTCAAGCAAAAATTATTGGGGCGGAAAAAAACAGGGTGTCGCAATTTTGATTTTCGTGATGCCGGCCGGAAAAAACTGAAGACTGAAGAGAAATTTCGCGGGCGCGCCCCGCTCCCACCGGAGCATTGAAGTCCCGATGGCCGCGGTTCAGGTGTGGTAGAACTCTTCCGAGAGCAGAATGGCATCGGCCACCTGCCGCATGGATTTCCGGCTGTCCATGCTTTTTTTCTGAATCCATCGATAGGCCTCGTCGCCCTTCATGCCGCGACGATGCATAATGATCTCCTTGGCGCGGTCGATAATCTTTCGGGTCTCCAACTCCTCCTGGATGACCTTGGTCTTGACCACCAGTTCGGCGTTCAGAATGGCAAGGGCCGCCTGGTTCGATACGGCGGTGATGAGGTTGACCTCGGTCTCTGAAAAATCGTGCGGTTCGGATGTAAAGCAGTTCAGGACGCCGATCACTTTCTCCTCCTTGACCTCTAGGGGAACGCTCAGCATGGAGATGAGCCCGAGCTTCCTGGCCATCTCTTTTTCCTTGAACCGTTTGCTTTTCAGAACGTTTTTGATGATCAGCGGTCGCTTGGTGGTGGCAACATAGCCCACGACCCCTTCGGTCAGATTGAGGGACCGGTCTTTGACGTATTCCGGAGCGATGGCCTGCGTCGCTTTCAGCCGGATTTTCGGACGGCCGTCAATCTCCTCGATGAGCCACAGGGAGCAGATGGCCACGCCGGTGACGTTGGCGGTGACCATGACGATGAGCTTGAGCAGATCCTCCAGAAACAGATCCGATGTAATGGCCCGACTGATGTCGGTGAGGGCCTTCACATACTCGTCGTGGGATTGGCGTGTGTCGGATTTCATGCGTTCAATATATCTGAAAAAAAAGGGGGTGGCAAGATCCCGGCCTGAAAACCTGATGTGATGACTCGACTTTCGGCTTTCATGGGCCGGCCCTGGAGACTATCTGATTTTCAGCCAGAGGAGACGAGCCGGCCCCGGTCCGGGATTTTTCCACTGACTGGGTACCTCGGCGGTAAGGTAGATGATATCGCCTGCCGACAGGTCGTAAGCGACCTGTTTGATTTCCATTTGGAGTCGCCCTGCCGTCACGTAACCGAACTCCTCCCCCTTGTGCATGTAAAAATGAGCAGGAAGGACCGTGTGTTCCGGGATTTCGATTACCGACGTCTCGACGCGCGGAGTCGATCCGATGGGGGTCAGGAGTTTTCCCTGAATGCTTTCTTTGGGCAGGTTCGGGAATCGGATATTGACGCCGCCTGTTACCGAAAAGACCACAGGGTCGTTCTGACGGGCCTTTTCCTGAAAAAACGCCGAGATCTTGATGGAGAGCGTGTCGGCGATCTTGAACAGGGCCGGCAGGGACGGGTAGATCAGATTGCTCTCGATTTGGGAGATGGTGCTGGGCGTTACCCCGACCGATCTGGCGAGTTCGGTCTGGGAAATTCCCTGACGGGTACGAAGCGCTTTGAGTCGCTGCCCGATGTCAATGGGACCTGAGGCCCGCTTCTGGTCCTCAAAGCGGATCTGCGTGCCGTCGGTCCAGTAATATCTGGGCGTGTTCACCGTGCCGGGGTTACGTTTTTCAGCCTTGAGGAGAGTCAGGGAAGAACGGCCCCGTTTCATGGAGAGATCCACGGCCACCTGGGCAATCTGATTGATATGGGCCTTGAGCCTGAGCGAGTGGGCCCCTTTCTCGGCGATCCAATAGGCGATGGTGTTCAGTTCATACAACTGCGGGCAGGAATGGGTATAGAATTTGAGAACCGCCTCCTCCCCGCCCCACAGATCCTGCATGCCCGTAAGACTTTCGAAAACGAACCGAACGTCTCCCTGAAGCGGCTTGTGGATATTTTGGAGGGCCGCCATCACCTGTCGGAAAGCCTGAGGTTCGTTGATCTTTACGATGTTGCAGGACTGTCGTCGATGGCGATCTTTTTTATAGAACCGATTGAAAATATCGGAGCCTTCGCCTTTGCCGCAGGTGAAGCAGTCCACGATGGTGAGGCGTGGGTTTTCAGCGAGGTCGCCGAGTTTTTCCAGCAGGTTGTTAGGGGATCGGTCAAAGCTGACATATATGACAAACTTGTTTTCAGCCTGGGAGGCCTGTATGAAGTTGATGCAGAAGGTTCCCGCCAAACTTCCGGCGTCATCGTACCAGACGACGTTGTCGCCGATAAAAAGTCCTCCAAGCAAGCGGTCGAGCTCGCTCACCCCCGAGGTAATCCGAATTTGACTCGAATCCATTCCGTTGCACCCTCGCGGCGGAAGTTGAATGAGTGGAGCAAAACGCTTCCCGAATTTCCGGCCGGCATCGGCCTGTGAAAGTCGAAAGTTGAGTGAATAACGTAAATAATTGAAACTGTCAATTATACGGTCTCAATCGTCAAAATGAGATCTTGATGCCGGCGGTTTCACGACAAATCGGTAATCCGGGCATCATCTGATTTCGAAATGGACCTCACAGGCTTTGATGTGGTATTGGGTCACAGCACAGCGCGGTTTTATCGGTTGGGCGGCGCTCGGGATCGCCGGCTTTGAATTTCGGCACCAAGGATATCGGAGGAGCGTATGTTTCTGATAAACGAGATACTGGACATGGCCATTCAATTCGAAAAAAACGGCGAGAAGATCTATCGCGAGGCTGCGGACAAGGTTTCGGATCCGATGCTGTCCGCTCTGCTGGCATGGATGGCCGACGAGGAATCCCACCATGCGACATATTTTTCCCGTCTCAAACAAAAGCATCCGGATAGCGGAAATCATTCGTTTTCCCGGGAACTGAGTCGGGAAATGCTTGACGAAATACTTGGAGATCGCGGTTTTTCTCTCGAGGATGTCGATTTTTCGAATATCGCTGACCAGAACGACATGATTCGCACGTTTATCGAATTCGAAAAGGATACCATTCTCTTTTATGAAATGCTCACACCTTTCATTGAGGATCCGGCAGCAAAGCGAATGCTCGAGACGATCATCAACGAGGAGAACCGTCATGTCGAGCGGCTCACGGTTTTTTTGGGGAGCGAAACGGCCCATCCCGCCTTCAGTGATTGCTGAGGCCGGCATGGTGCGGACCCGGAGTGGATGCGGACCCGGCGTCTCCGAGCGCACGCATTGGAACTTTTCCGCCATTGTTCGACTGGCGCTGGTGTCATTCGTTTTGTTGCAGAGCGGCGATCTCTTTGCCGACGCCGTCCACCCTGAAGAAACGGGGCGGAGCATCGTCAGTGAAAACGGCAGGGTATCTCCTGCGAGGCTGTCGGCGCGAAGCTTTCGGATGACACGTGCTTTTGATGGGGACAGTTTCATGGCCGCCGACGACAATCTCGCCATCCACGTCCGCATCGTGGGAATCGATGCACCGGAGCGAAAAAACCGTAAACGTGGAACGCCGTCGCAACCTTACGGCAACAAGGCCGCGCATCATCTGAAAGGGCTGATATCGAATCGATCGTTTCGTGTCAAAGGCTATGGCATGGACGCCTACAACCGGCATCTTGCCGAGGTGTTTGCCGAAGGCCGGAACATCGGTCTCGCCATGGTCGAGGCCGGCTATGCCGAGGTTTACAAAGGACGGCTGCCGAAGGGCTTTGATGCGCGGCCTTACCTCGCGGCAGAGCGGCGCGCCCGGAAACACAAACGGGGTATGTGGATTCAGGGGCGCGGATACGTATCTCCCCGTCAATGGCGGGCCAGGCACCCCCGGTAGACGCAGATCCAGCCGATCTGCGCCGCTGCAATCCTTGCCGAACGAGATGCGCCCAATTTTCCGACTTGATTTTTGTGAAATAATTTCATAATGTATAATTGATTCGCGGTTGGTGAAGGCTGAAGGGGCCTGAGCGCCCATTCGCCAAAGACACATCCTTTCAGCCTTTTCACGATTTATATCTCAACCGGCATTCTAACGATCCCATCGACCCTGTTCATTTACTGTTCTTGACCTTCTCACGTGATTTTTGGCCTGTTCACTGTTGCATCGCGACCGCAACCCTGCCGACGTAAGGGCTATAAGCCCTTTTATAACAAGGATTGGCCTTCGTCATTCGGATCCCGGAGGCCGATTCAGAGGATTTGTCAGGTTTGGAGGAAGGAGGTGCCCGTGAAACTGAAGTGCTGTGTTCAGTGCTTCCGGCGGAAACGAAGATCGTTTGCCGGAAGCCCAAAAGCCGCACCGCGGAACTGGACCACCGCCAATAACGGCAACATCACCGGACAAAGGAGGGTCGGATGAACAGAAAAGTCATCAATTACGAGTCCTTCGTCAAGATTACCAAAGCCATCTCTCATTCCAGGGATCCCGAGGAAGTGGTACTCATGACCGTCGAGGGCATCAAAACCGCCCTGAACGTCAAGGGATGCACGCTGTTTCTTTTCAACCGCAAAACCCACGAACTTGAAATTGCGGCCTCGTTCGGGCTGAGCGACGAATACCTCAACAAAGGGCCGATCAGCGCCATGTCATCCATCGCCCAGTCCCTGGAGGACGGACCGATCGCCATTTACGATGTGGAGGACGATCCAAGACTTCAGTATCCGGAGGCTGCGGTCAGGGAGGGCATCAAATCGATCCTTTCGGTGCCTATCGCCGTCGGCGGCAAAATGCTGGGGGCTCTCAGGGTCTATACCGCCGAACCCTGGGAATTTACCCTCGATGACGTCAACTTCGTCCAGGGCCTGGCCCAGATCGCCGGCATGGCCGTCGATATGTCCCGCCTCTACCAGGGACAGAAGGAAGCCATCGAGGTCCTTCGCCAGATGCGGGAAGCTCAGACCACCAGAAGTCGACGACGAACACCCTACGAGGGGGTTCCTGTCAGCGTTCCCGCAACCGACACGCCTCGGAAAACCTCCTGAAGCAATGCTGCAATCCAAAGCGCCGGCGCGGATAGCCTCATGCGCCGGCGTGTCTCTTTTGTCGGGACTGCAGCGATTTGCCGGTGCATTGCAGCCGACATTTCCTATCGCTTCAGAGGCGTTCGTCCGCTTTTTTCGCCATGAGGCTCCGCCGCAGCATATCCATCGCCTTCATGGCGAACATGGCTTTGTTCATTTCGCGTGTGGCGAAACTGAGTGTCAGGCGTCTGGCTGTTGCTCCGAAGGGTCCGGCCAGCCCGATGCAGACGGTGCCGACAGGCTTTTCCGGAGTCCCGCCGGAAGGGCCTGCGATGCCGGAGACCGAAAGACCGTATGTGGCGCCGGTAATCCGACGAACGCCTGCCGCCATCTCTTTGGCTGTTTCAGTGCTGACGGCGCCGAAACGGCTCAGCGTATCCGGCGATACGCCCAGGATGTTCATTTTTGCATCATTGCTGTAGGTCACGGCTGAAAAAAGGAAATAATCCGAGCTGCCCGGGACATCCGTGACGCTGTTGGCGATAAGACCTCCCGTACAGCTTTCCGCCAGCGCCAGGCTCGCCTGTTCCTGTCGAAGCAGACGTCCCAGGGCGGCGGCCATCGATTCCTCCGTCACGGAAAAAACCCGATCCCCCAGCCGCGCCGCGGCCCATGCCGTCGCTTCCTGCATTTTTCCCGCCAGCGTTTCCGCATCGCTGCCGTCCCCGTAAAGCTTGATCTGGATCTCGGGAAATACTGCCCGCAGCCCCAATCGGATGCCGGGAAAAGCCTGCTCCAGGCCTTTAAGGCGCTCATCGGTTGCCGATTCGGTGAGACCGAAGACCGAAAGGGTTCGATTTAGGCGGACCCCGAGGGAGGAGTCTGTCATTGCATCGATGATCGGCCGGACCCGATCCCTGAACATCCGCTTCATCTCGAAGGGCACGCCGGGCATGAAACAGCATCGGCACCGGCCGATCATCACGGCAAACCCCGGCGCGGTGCCCACGGGGTTTGCCAGAAGATCCGCGCCCATGGGTATGAGAGCCTGTTTCTCATTGGACGGCGGCATCGGTATCCGGCGTTCCGCAAAATACCGTCGAATGCCGTCCAGAACGTCGTTCTTCATTTCCAGGGGCACGCCGGCGGCCCTTGCGGCGGCTTCACACGTCCGGTCGTCCTCGGTGGGACCGAGGCCGCCGGTGACCAACGCCAGATCCGCACGATCTCCGATCTCCTCGAGGACGGTGGCGATGGTCGCGGAATCGTCTCCAACGCACTGATGCCGGGAAACGTCTATGCCCAAGGCTTCCAGCTCGCGGGCGAGATAAGCGGAGTTGGTGTCGACCAGTGCCCCGGTGCGAAGCTCCTCTCCGGTGGCCAGAATTTCGGCGATCATAAGGTACGCTCCTCCATGGCTAAGACGGTTCCGGGTACGATGTTTCACCCGCCGGTTTGAGGATGATTCGGGCATCCACGATGCTGACACCGCGCTCATGAACGATCACCGGATTCAAATCCATCTCCAGGATGTCGGGATAGGATTCGATGATTTCCGAGCACATCAGCAGTACGGACCTGAGTGCGGCCTTGTCATAGGGCCCCCTGCCCCTGACGCCGTCCAGAATGGGTGCCGACTTGGTCTCTTCGATCATTTTCTTCGCCGAGTTGGGCGAAATGGGCAGCACGCGAAACGAAACGTCCTTCAGGATTTCCACGAGAATCCCGCCGAGTCCGTACATGATGACGGGACCGAACTGGTCGTCGGTTTTGGTGCCGATGATGGTCTCCACCCCGCTTCGGGCCATGGGTGATACGAGCACGCCCCGAACGTCCGCATCCGGATTGAAATTCCTGGCGTTTTGAATGATTTCTGCGAAAGCGGTCCCCACCTCATCGTCGGTCTTGAGGCCGAGTTTGACCCCGCCGGCGTCGCTTTTATGAAGAATATCCGGGGAAACAAGCTTGAGCGCCACGGGTCCGCGCACTTCCCGGGCAAAATCGATCGCCGCCGCACCCGTCGTCGCCAACCGATCACGGAACGCCGGCGCGCCGTGGAGGTGAAGCATATGCTTGGCTTCATGCTCGAGAAGGACGCTGCGACCTTCCGCGCGGGCGTTGCTGATGATCCGGCGTCCTTCCGAACGGGCTTTCTGCCCCCAATTGAGAACGAAATTGGTCTTGGCGTGATAGCTCTTGAGATAGCTGCCGCGCCTGGCCAGGACCGAGATGCACTTACAGGCGACATCCAGTGAATCATAGACGGTGATGCCGTAATACCGCAGCAGATGAAGCGAGTGGGGTTTTTCGGAATTGTAGAGACTGTGCAGGACAATGGGCTTGTTGCGCTTTGTGACCATCTTTCCCATCTGATGCGCCGCGTCCTCCTCTTTCAGTGCGAGGGATTCGGCGAATCGAATGCCGTATCCGCCGAACAGGCCGACAATCAGAAGACCACCCACGGCAGGGTCTTTAAGAATGATATTCGCACATTGGGCGAATATTGTCGGATCCGCATCGGTGCCGCCGGCGACGTCAACAGGGTTTTTCAGCGAAGCCCCCGGCGGCAGGATCCGTTTCAACAGATTCTGGGTTTTTTCAGAGAGCTCCGGAATCCTGACGCCGAAATCGGTGAGGAGGTCGGCGGCGATGACGGCATGCCCGCCCCCGTCGGCCAGGATGGCGATCCTGTTGCCGCGGACCGGCGGGAGGCTAGAGAGGGTTTCGGCGCAGGGAAAGAGCTCATCGGAGTTTTCAATGACGATGATTCCCGCGCGTTGAAACGCCGTCCGTGCCACCTCCGAAATGCCGGCCAGAGCCCCGGTATGCGATCCGGCGGAGCGTCGGCCGGTGGAGGACCGGCCGCTTTTGAGCAGAATGATGGGCTTGGTCCGGCTGGTCTTATAGGCCTGCTGTAGAAATTTTCGGCCGTCCTTCATGCCTTCCACATACATCAGGATGGCCTGGGTGTCGGGATCCTCTTGAAAAAAAGCGAGATATTCATGGAACTTGACATCCGCTTCGTTGCCCACCCCTATGTAATAGGAAAACCCCTTGAGGCTGCGAAGCTTCGCTTCGGTAATGATGGTGAGGGCCATGTTTCCGCTTTGGGAGAGCAGTGCGATGTTGCCCCGGGGGACGTCCCTGAGGCCCACCAGATTCATGTTCCTTTTCAGATTCATCAGGCCGGAGGTGTTGGGGCCGATCAGTCGGACGTTGTGTCTGTTGGCAACCGCCAGAATCTCGTTTTCCAGGACCTTTCCCTGAAGACCGGTTTCTCCGAAGCCTCCGGCGATGACAACGGCGCCTGAAACCCCTTTTTCACCGCACTCTTCGAGAACGGCGGGGATGCTTCGGGCCGGTGTCGTGATCAGCGCCAGATCAACTGGGCCATCGATGTCGTGAAGGCTTTTATAGCATTTCAAGCCCATAATCCGCTGTTCCTTTGGGTTGACCGGAAAAATAGTTCCCTCGTATTTCTCGTCCAGAAGCGTACGGATAGCCTGATATCCGCGTTTGGTCTCGTTTCTGGATGCACCGATCACCGCGACGGTCTCGGCGTTCATGATTTTGTCAAGCGTCATGACCATCCCCTCTCCCCCTGCCGGGGGGCATTGTCTTCATTACATAGGCTGAAGGCTGAAGGCTATAGGCTGAAGGGGTGCATCTGTGCCGAACGGGGTATTTATGCCTCTTCAGCCTTCAGCCTCCATCACGAAAGCCGAGAGATGCGTCCTTATTTTTTCCGGGTCTCAAAGGTATCGAGAGATACCCTTCGTTCCTCGGCGGACACGCAGGCCAGGCAGGCCTCGATTTCAAAATCCATCAGCGCCTCCATGCTTGTCTCTCCTTGAGCCATGTGAAGCCCCTTTTTGATCATTTTGATGGAAAGCGGGGCGTTTTGTGCGATCTTTTCGGCCATGGAGAGCGCCGTTCCCATGAGTTGCTCCAGGGGAACGGCGAGGTTGACGAGCCCGATACGCGCTGCTTCCGATCCCTCGATGAAGTCACCCGTAAAGAGCAGCTCCCTGGCCTTTCCCGGTCCGACGAGATCCTGGAGAAGGCGGAGCGCGCCGCCGGTCACCGAAGAGGCGACCTTGGCTTCCGGCAGCCCGATGCGGGCGTTTTCAGCGGCAATGCGGATATCGCAGGCCAGGGCCAGTTCGAAGCCCGAGCCGATGGCATACCCGTTGATGGCGGCGATGACGGGTTTATCGAACCGGATGAGGCGTCGGGAAGCCTGTTGGAGTTCCTCGAGATAGGCGCGATAGTCCGTTTGGCTGCGGTTTCGACTGTCTTTAAGGTCGGCCCCCGATGAAAAAGCCCTGCCCTCCCCGGTAATCACGACGGCGCGAATATCGGGATCCGCACCGGCCTCCGCCAGTACCGTCTGAAAATCGAGCCACAGACGACGATTCATGGCATTGAGAACCTGGGGGCGGTTCAGGGTGATGATGCCGACGCCCTTGCGTTTTTCGTATCCAATGCATTCGAGATTCATGGCTTTTCCTTTCTTTGGGCTGAAGGCTATAGGCTGAAGGCTGAAGGGGTGCGTGTGTGAGGAACGGAGCGTTGATCACCCCTTCAGTCTTCAGCCTCCAGCCTCCAGTCGTTAGTCTTCAACCTTCCCTTTTATCATTTTCTACGCACAACCCCCGCGCATGTCAAAGGGATTTGATCGGGTATTGAGGTTATTTTTACCAAAAACAGTTTGACTTCTTAAAAATTTAATAAGAGTAATGAACTGGATAAGGGATGAATATCAAAAAAATGAGTGTCATACCTCCAGAAAAGGACAGGCTGTGATCATCAACTCGCTTTTGGATACCGATTTGTATAAGCTTACCATGATGCAGGGTGTGCTGCACCAGTTTCCGTGGGCCGAAGTCGAATACGAGTTCAACTGTCGGGACGACAGCATTGATTTGTCGCCCGTCGTCGATACCGTCGCCGCCGAAATCGATCACCTCTGCACCCTCAGGTTCACTCCGGAAGAGCTGAATTATCTCGGTGATCTGAGATTCCTGAAAAAGGATTTCATCCAGTTTCTTCGTCTGTTTCATCTCCAGCGGGACTACATTCATGTCAAAAGCGAGGACGGCAAATTCAAACTCGGGATCAAGGGGCCCTGGTTGCATACGATTCTTTTCGAGGTTCCGGTTCTGGCCATTGTGAACGAGGTCTACTTCAGCAATATCGTACCCCACCCGAATTTCGATACGGGCCGCGGGAAGCTCTTCGACAAGATCGCACTCGTCAAGGCCGCCAACGCGGAGAATCTGGGGTTCAGTTTTTCCGATTTCGGGACCCGACGACGTTTCTCCAGAGCGTGGCAGGAGCATATCATCGCGGTCCTCAAGAAGGCGTTGCCCCGCAATTTCATCGGGACGAGCAACGTCTATTTCGCCAGAAAATTCGACCTCACGCCCATCGGCACCATGGCCCACGAATGGATTATGGCGGCCCAGGCTTTGGGGCCCCGACTCGTGGACAGCCAGAAATTCGCCCTTGAACATTGGGCCCAGGAATATCGCGGCGACCTGGGCATCGCCCTGTCCGATACCGTGGGGTTCGAAGCGTTTCTGAGCGATTTCGACATGTATTTTGCGAAGCTATTCGACGGCTGCCGGCATGACAGCGGGGACCCCTTCCACTGGGGCGACCGTCTCATTGCTCATTACCGGAGACTGAAGGTGTCTCCGCAGATCAAGCGGGCCATTTTCAGCGACGGCCTTTCCTTCGACAAAGCCATCGAGCTCGCCCGGTATTTCAACGGACGGATTCAGACCGCCTTCGGCATCGGCACCAACCTCACCAACGATATTACCGAGAAGCCTGTTCAGATCGTCATCAAAATGATCCGATGCCAGGGCGCTCCCGTCGCCAAGATATCCGACACCCCGGGCAAGCAGATGTGCAAGGATGCCGAGTATCTATCCTATCTCAAGAGCGTGTTTAAACGAAAAGTAGCGGCAGGAGGTCTACCATGAAAACACTGTTGATGATTATCGACCCTCAAAACGCCTTTTGCGATCCCGAAGGCGAACTCTATGTCGGGGGTGCGGATGCGGACATGCAGCGCCTTGCCGGCTTTATCCGCCGTCGCGCCGGGGATATTCGCCAGATTGTCGTCACGCTCGATTCCCACAACAAAATTCACATCGCCCATCCCATCTGGTGGATCGACGCCGACGGCAAGCCTCCCGAGCCGTTTACCCGAATCTCCATCCGGGATGTCGATGCCGGACGCTACCGAGCGGCGGATCCGAGCCACCGCGAATGGACCCGGACCTACATGGAAACCATCGGCGAACACGTGATCTGGCCCTACCACTGTCTGATCGGCACGTGGGGGCATCAGGTTTTCGCGCCGCTGCTCGACGTGCTGAACGACTGGCGGGAACGGTTTCACGATCTCGATTTCGTAATGAAAGGCGCCAACCGCTTCACGGAAAATTTTTCCGCTATCCGGCCTTCGGTAGCGGTTCCCGACGATCCTTTCACCCAGATCAACCAGAGTCTGCTGCAGAGACTTGACGAGGCCGACCGAATCTGGGTGGCCGGAGAAGCCGCCTCTCACTGTGTGGCGGATACGGTGGCGGACGTCGTTCGTTTCAGCAACGACCCGGAGATTCCGCGAAAGATTGTCCTGTTGACCGACGCCATGTCGCCCGTCGCCGGATTCGAGGAAAGGGCGGCGGCCTTCTTTGAACGGATGCGCGCTGCGGGGGTTGTTCTTTCGGAAACGGAACGGGCCGCATGAGGTGTCCCGGGCGAGTATGCGCCGTCCCGAGGGACGTATCATGACAGAACGGATTCTCAAATTCGGAATCGACGTTCACGGCGTCGCCGATGCGGATGTGGCTTTTTTTTCCGGGTTGACGCGTCTTCTGGTCGAGAACGGCCACGAGGTGCATCTTCTCACCGGCGTCGAAAGAACACCCGAACTGGAACACTATCTGAAGACCGTTCTGGGACTCTCCTGGACGCATCTATTCTCCATTATCTCCCACGCCAGGGAATCGGGCGCGACCATAGAAACGATTCGAGGGAATCCCTACGTGGATGAAGACCTGTGGGAGCGTGCCAAAGCGGAACACTGCCGGCGAAACGGCATCGATCTACACCTGGATGATTCAGCAGTCTACGGCCGCCATTTTCGAACCCCCTACGCCAAGTACTACAAGAACCGCCGGCCCCGTAAAAAACGGAAGATCGCAATTATCGGAGGGTCTTTCAACCCGGTGACGAACGCTCACATCATGATGGCTGAAGCGATCCTGAAGGTTCTGCCGGATGTTCATCAGGTGTGGATGATGCCGGCCTATCACCACCCCTTCGAGAAGCATCGGGGGTATTCTTCGCATCGCATCCGAATGATCCGGCTGGTGGAGACGCCGGGAATCCGGTATTTCGGTTATGAGATCGACCACCGGCTTTCCGGGGTGACCTATGAGACCTTCTCCCGATTGCTCGACGACCCGGACTATCGGGATTATTATGTCTTTCACATGGTGATCGGGGCCGACTGCGTGTTTGATTTCGACACGAAATGGCAGCATGCCGATGCATTGGCCGCGCGGGTGCCGTTTATCATTCTGCCCCGGGCGGGTTACGACCTGGAGCGATATCACGGGCTGTTGTCGCGGCCCCCCCATGTGATCCTTACGGACGTCGCAATCCCCGATATCAGCGCAACCGAGGTCCGGGCCAGAGCCGCCGCAGGCGTTTCGATTCGAGGGTTGGTGCCCGCCGCGGTTGAATCCTATATCCGGCATCATCGACTTTATCGGAGGAAAGGCGAAGGCGAAACCGTTTCCGCCCTGCCCGACCGCCATTTTCAGCCTCGGCGGCAATCCTCGACCACAACCCCGGCGGCCTTGTGCGATCGATCTTCGGTTTTTATCCATATCGCCGTTTGCACGTTGAAAGACGATCAACTGTCGGTGCTGATGATCCGCGGAAAAGATGAACCTCCCGCCGGCGAATGGATGCTTCCCGGCGGTCCCCTGGAACTGCCTTTTCGGGAAGATCTCTCTGAGATCGCCGTTCGGAAACTGGCGGCGGAAACCGGTCTTGCGGACATTTACATCGAGCAGCTGAAAACCTACGGCGGTGTCGTCGAATCCAGGCAGGAATGCCGGGTCAACGTGGCCTATTTCGCGCTGGTACCCTATGAGCGCATCGCCGGTCGTGAGCGCTCCGGCAATTCGGCGGAGTCTGCGTGGATGCCTCTCAGGGACTACCGAACGATTCCTGGAGACCGTAACAGGGTTCCGGCAAAGGATCAGGAGCGCATTCTCCTCGACCTGACGGAACGAATTCGTGGGAAAATCTCTTACACGCCCATCGCTTTCGAACTGGTTTCGGACCGGTTCACCTGGCCGGATCTGCGGAAGGTTTATGAGATTGTTCTGGGCCGGCGGCTGGATGCGGCCAATTTCAAGCGCAAGATCCGATCCATGTACCGAATCCGGGAATTGACTGCGGAGGGGGGCGCTTATTCGGTGGGGCGCCCCCCTAAGCAGCTTAAATTTGATGGTATCAAAGAGGGCTACGTCTGATTGGGGGTCTGGTCCCTTTTTCCCGAGGGATCAACGCATGACGAGGAGGCGCTGGCCCGGATGAATGGTGCTGTTGTATCGCAGCTGGTTCCACTCGAGCAGATCCCTTAAAGGAATGTTCAGGCTTTCGGCGATCAGGGTGAGGGTGTCGCCCGCTTTCACGACGTAAATCTCTTTTTTCATGGCCGCCCGGGCCGCTTTCTGTTGGGCGAGAAGGGTGTTGAAGCGTTGGGCAAAACCCTTCGAAGCACCCTTGGGGACCAGTATGACATGGTTTCCCTGAACCAGGCGGTTGCCGCGGATTTCCGGATTGAGATCCTTGATCTTCTTGAAATAGGTGCCGGCGGCGTCGGCAATGGTCCGAACAGGGACGTCGCTGGTGATGTCGAGACGAACTCGATCAAACGCCACCGGTGGGTAGAGATCCGACGGAGAAAGATCGAAACCGTATTTGGACAGGTCTGAGAGCACCAGCTTGATGGCGAGAATTCTGAATATGTAACGTTGGGTCTCCAGGGGAAGATAGAGATGGTAGTAGTTGCGCGTGTTTTGTTCCGCGATTCGTCGATTGAGCCCCGCCTCGCCCATGTTATAGGATGCTGCGGCAAGCGTCCATGAACCAAAGTCCCCATACAATTTTTTGAAATAGCGAATGGCCGCCCGGGTCGAGGCGAAGATGTTCCGGCGTTCATCGATGTCATTGTCGATTCTGAGCCCGTATTTTTGCCCCGTCCACTTGATGAACTGCCAGTAGCCGACGGCGCCGGCCGAGGACCCGATGTGGGGAAGCAGTGCGCTCTCGGCAATGGCGACATATTTCAGGTCCTCGGGCATGTGGTTTTCCCGGAGCATCTTTTCGATGAAAGGCATGTAGCGGGCCGAACGCTTGACGTAGAGAATGAACTGCGGCCGGTTCCAGATCGTGAGCAGCAATTCCTTCTCCAGATTTTCCAGGATGTCCGGGTCGTCCAGCGGCACGGGCTCACCGCAGAAGTCGAGAGGCGGTGAAATCCGGATGTCCGCGAGGTTGGTGGGAAACAGGGAGACCTCTGAGATTTTCAGGGGCGTCTCTGCCGCGAGTCCGGGAGCCGCGAGGAAAATCCAGGTTGTCATTGCCAGAAACGCTTGTCTGATATTCATGTTGACGTCATATCTTCCTTGATGGGTTAATCGGCAGGATTACAGCTTATCGGCCTTGGTGGAGAGGTATGACGCCACACCCTCCGCAGAGGGCGTCATTCCCATATCTCCCTTGCGCCATCCCGCAGGGCAGACCTCCCCGTGCGCCTCGGTGAACTGGAGCGCATCCAGGATTCTCAGCATTTCATCGACGTTTCGCCCCAGGGGCAGATTATTGACCACCTGATGTTGAACGATGCCGTCCCGGTCGATGAGAAAAGAGGCCCTGAGGGCAACACCGGCTTCGGGATGCTCCACCCCGTATTGCCGGGTGATCTCATGCTTGACATCGGCGACGATGGGGAATTGGACCGCACCGATGCCGCCGTCGTCGACGGAGGTGTTTCGCCACGCGAAGTGGGTGAACTGGCTGTCGATGGATATGCCGATCACTTCGGCGTTGCGCTCATGGAATGCGTCTATCCTGTGGTCGTGGGCAATGATTTCCGTAGGGCAGACAAAGGTAAAATCGAGTGGCCAGAAAAAAAGAACGACATATTTTCCCCGGTATTCGCTCAACTTGAAATCGTCCCGGATGATACCGTCGGGCATGACCGCCGGCGCCGTAAAGTGGGGAGCGGGTTTTGCGACCAATATACTCATGGATTCCCTCCTCTCCTTGTTAAATCCGTTGAAACAGCGCGACTGTCGACCGTTGCGAGATGAGACCAAAGGTCTAAGGGGAATTTCGCACATTCGGACTGCGCCGCACAGTGCGCCTTGCGTAACGAGCGCACCCCTTGAGGCCATCGTCTCCAGCCTACCGACTCGGGGGCCGCCGGGGGAGCATGTATCACCCTTTGCCGACACCCGAAAGACGATAGTGAAACGTCATTATCACATGTGTTGACGCTTAATCATAAGACCGTTTCGCGGATTTTCAAGTCTGTGTTTCCCAACACCTTCGAATGCCCCCCCCCACAATCCGCTATCGTTTGGCAGGTCTGGAAAAGGTTTTGATCTGATTGGAAAACAGTTTAGCACAGGTCGGACAATAGCGGTGCTCTTCCTTGGTATGGGGATGCGGCTCGGTCCGTTGTTCGATGTATGCCAGGAATTTGGTGGTGGCAAAACGCTTACCGCAGGCTTCGCAGGTGGCAAGGGGATGACGAACGATAATCTCATCCCGGATGCTGATGATACGCATATTATCCTGATCCTCAACCTTGATGGCCCCTGTGGGACAGATATTGGCACAGGTGCCGCACCCGATACAGCGTCCTTCGACAGGGACGACATAATGGGTTCCGTTTCGTTTTTCCATTTTCAGTGCGCCGGCCCCCACGATATCTTTGCATATCCGGACACACAGACGACAACGGATGCACCCGTCCGGGGCAGGCCCCAGGGGGACGTTGTACCGTTCAGCCATCTGTCGAATTGGTTTGGATTGCGGCGCCATCTGGAGAAGGTTTCTGAACGCCTTGATGCGGGCTTCCTGGACTTGATCGCTTTCAGTTGTGATGACAATACCATCCTTGACCTTGAGAATGCACGAAAGCATGGTGGTCGGAATATTCGCCATGTCGGGGTGGCCGATGATCTCGACCACGCAGAGTTTGCAGGATCCCGAGGGTCTAAGGGCAGGGTGAAAGCACAGCGCGGGGATATCCACACCGTTAGCCCTCGCAGCCTCAAGCACGGATGTTTGCTTTTCCACCGAAATACGCCGGTCGTTGATTACAAAATTGATCATGATGTGCTCCAATTAATGGTTGAGGGCACGAAGACAATCCTGAGGCAGGCGATGAGTCCCTTTTCCCTCCAGGCTGACCTCGATAAGGGCGTCCGGATCGTTCACCGAAGTGTCCGGATCCACGATAATACCGTGACACCCGATATACTCGTCCATGTAATCCTCCCAACTCTCGTCTTCGGAACGCTGAAAAACTTCGATGTGTTGACCCTTGCGAAACGTCATTTTACACCTCCTTGGAAGAGGAAAGGATTTCCACGTTGGCGGTTGCCGTGTTTTTTCTCAGGCAGACATCGCACAGCAGTCGTTTGTCGAGGACCTTGCCGACGGGGCCGATGCGACGGCGGATATATTCGATATATTTCCGGGTGCCCAGAACGGCACCGCATTCCTCGCAATGAAGAATCTTTTTCCGGTTGAGCACCGTTCCGCAGAGGGACAATACCCGCTCGCCGTTGACGTCTTTCATCTGCATGGCGTTGTTGGGGCAGTTGTTGGCGCATGCCCCGCAGAGAATGCAGCGATCCTGGGTCACCCTGAAGTCGGTCTCCACGGGGTGATCGAAGTCGAAATAGCCCATCTGGAGGGCGTTCACCTTCATTTTGTCCCGGCAGACCTCGACGCACTCGCCGCATCGCCGGCAGATATCGCACCGCAGGCAACGACGGGCCTCCTCCCGGACCGCGTTTTCGGGGTATCCCAGTTCCACCTGCTGAAAGGTGGTGCGACGGCGATCCAGGTTGAGCAGGGGCATCTCGGGCCGCTTCAGGATCATCTTCGTCGTCGCCGGCACCTCCAGGTGCTCCACCCGAGCGCGGCGGACCGGAACCGGCGGCATTTTGGGCTGCGGAATTCCCGACAGATAGCGGTCGATGGCCAGTGCGGCGCGTTTTCCGCCGCCGATGGCCTCGATAACGGTGGCGGGACCGGTCACGGCGTCCCCCGCCGCAAAGACGCCGGGAATCGATGTCTCCATGCTGACCATGTTGACGTCGATGGTGCTGCGGCGGGTCCAGTGCATATCGGTGAGATCCGCCAGACACGACTGCTCCACGCGTTGGCCGATGGCGCCGATGACAACGTCCGCCGACATGACGAAATCGCTGCCTTCGACAGGCACCGGCGACATGCGCGAGCTGCCTTCCCGGGCCACCAGCTTGGCCCGGAGGCACCGAAGCCCGGTGGGCTTGTCGTTTTTGCCCTCCACCTCGATCGGCACCGTGAGAAAAGAAAAAATGACCCCCTCTTCCTCGGCCTGCTCCACCTCCTCGATGTCGGCGGGCATTTCGTTCCGGGTCCGGCGATAGGCGATAGTCACCTCTTCACATCCCAGCCGCAGACAGGTCCGGGCCGCATCGATGGCCACGTTGCCGCCGCCGATGACGACGACGCGTCTGCCGGGTTTGCGGCGGTCACCCAGAGCCACCCGGCGCAGGAGGTCGATGGCGTCGGTCACCTGATAGTCGGTTTCGCCCGGGATGTTGAGCTTGTATGCGGCATGCGCGCCGACGGCGATGAAAAATGCATCGAATCCCTCTTCCCGGAGGTCCGGGAAGGTGACGTCCCGCCCCAATCGCGTATTGAACCGGAATTCGACCCCGAGTTCCTCGAGCATGGCCGTTTCCCGGTCGATGACCTCCCGGGGAAGACGGTATCGGGGAATGCCGACGAAGATCATCCCGCCGGCCGACGGGAGGGCCTCGATGACGGTGACCGCGTATCCTTTGAGGGCCAGATAGTATGCGCAGCTCATGCCGCCCGGTCCGGCGCCGACGACGCAGATCTTTTTGCCTTTATCGGGTTCCTTCGACGGGTTGACGTAATTGCCGTCGGACATGGCCCGCTCGGCCGCGAAGGCTTTGAGAAATTTGATGGAAATCGGGGTGTCGATTCGCCCCCTGACGCACATGTATTCGCAGGGGCGGGTACAGATGAGGCCGCAGACCCAGGGAAAGGGGTTGTCCCGTCGGATGACCTCGATGGCCTCTGCGTCTTTTCCCATACCGATGAGGGTCACATAGGTGGGAACGTCGATGCCCGCGGGGCAAGCCATCTGGCAGGGCGCCGGCGCCAGCTTGACGCAGGCGCCCGTGGCGCAGTTGTGGGTCTCCACATGGCTGATGAACACCTCCCGGTGTCGCGATAGATCCTCCTGAATCGAACGGCCGACCTCAACCGAGGCCGGCGAATGATCAAGATCCACCAGCTCCGCGGCCAGGTCCTGAATGGCCGGGATATGGTCCTTTCCCGCTCGCCCCCAGGCCACGTCGTTGAGGAGTTCCAGAATCTCCTCCGCGATACGACGACTTCGGGGATGAACGATCCGGCCCGATCCGAGGGCCTCGTTCAGGCGAGTGACGGCGTCGTTTACCGGACAGGCCGCCACGGTGCAGCTTTGATTCGCCATTGAGTCCCCCCTCCTATTCCTGGTCCAGAGCGGCCACATGACGGGCGTGTCGCTCCCGACGGATCTGCGTCGTTTCCTCGGCCTTGCCGAAATGGAGGCATCCGGTGGTGCAGATGGTGACGCAAGCCGGTTTGAGACCGCGATCGATCCGGTCCATACAGTAGTCGCACTTGACCACCTTACCCAATTCCGGATTCCATTGAGGGGCGCCCCACGGACAGGCCGAAATACAGGTTTTGCATCCCACGCAGAGGTTGTTGTCCACAAACACGATGCCGTCCTTTTCCCGTTTCTGCATGGCGCCGGTGGGACAGGCCGCTACGCACCAGGGGTTTTCACAATGGAAACAGGGCATGAAGATATAGGAAGCCTTGGGGAGGTCGCCGATAAGTTTGGGTCCGACGGTCAGCACCTGGCACAGCCTCGGTCCGACGGGCAGGGATTTATGGGTTTTGCACTGCACTTCGCAGGCATGACAGCCAATGCATTTGTGGGTGTCTTGAAACAGATAGTATTTGCTCATTTAAGTCTCCGTTTGTTCCGCTCATCCTTCCGGGTTTCTCTTTCCGGGATTTTCCGGGTCCGGAGGGAAAGCAGTTCCCTATGGATATGTTAATATACCTATACCATTTTTGACGCTTTTTCACAAGCAATAGCGATGCCAGGTTTGCGCTCAATGAATATCGACCTCAATAAATATCCAATCACATACAATAGATTTCAAAATCAATACGATAAGAAAATTTATCGTCCCCGGGAGACGGCGCTCGGATGGAATGGGGTGAAGGGGGTTGCAAAGAAAATATTGCATCTGTCATATTTTTATGCGATAGGCTTATCTTTCTCAAAATATATATAAAAAATCATGACGCAGTAAATTTGACGCAATAAAAAAAATGCTGCCGCTCTCCTGCCGGCGGTGTTTTGAACGCCGACCCCGCCTCGCCGGGCAGGGGTCCGACCCGTTCCCATCCCTCGGCGGCCTTCTGTCGGCAAGCATCGAAGCGGTGGACGTCATGGGTTTTGAGTCGAACCGGACAATATGGCATGTTGTTTGCTGCATGTTGCCGCTGAGAGAAATTTTGCACGGAAAGGTGGTGTGGCTGTTGATGTAAATCCGGAAACCCGCGGAAAACTTCAAATTGAAGGTGCGGACTGTTTGTTTTGAAATGAAAGTTCAAAGCTCTATGATTAGGAGGAAATGATGCAAAAAAAACTGGCCTCGTTTTTGGTGATTGTCGTGATATGTCTGACGGTGGGACTTCCGCTTTTGACGGCGACGGCGGCTCATGCCGACAAACTGGCGGACGCCATCGCCGCAGCCCCGATCGGAACTGGAGCCGGACAGATCGATCCCAGCAAATCTTCGGGATTTCTTGGCATTCCCGGCGCGCCCGATCCCGGTATGATCATGTGTTTCCTGTGGGCCATCTGGGTGGGCTGGATTTTCTCGACGGTGGGCGCCTTCGGCGGCGTCATGGCCGGCGTCGGCCATATCACCATCTACGGTCTGGGCGCCTATGCCAAGACCTTCAAGGATACCGCAACCCCCCTCAACAAGTTGATGACCGATTCCATCCGGGTTTCCAACCAGTGGCTGGTGGGGCTTTCGGCCTTGGTCTCCACCGTCAATTATGGTCGCCAGAAACGCCTGGTGACCTCCCTCGGCTTTTTTCTGGGCATCGGCGCCTTGTTCGCAACCCTGATGGTCGTCTACGGGACCGCCGGAAAGGTCAGTTTCTCCCAGTACCAGGGATGGTTCGGGCTCTGTGTGTTTTTGATCGCAGCCTTCATGATCTATGAAATGAGCCCCAAGGGTCAGTCCAACAAGAAAGCCGCCAAAGAGGCCGTCAAGGCCTTCGAGGAAACCGTCAAGTGCAAGGGCGACATCTGTGAGCAGGGTGTCGAGACCCTGAAATGGAGCCTTGCCAGAACCGAAATCTCCTTTTTCGGGCAGAAATTCACCTTCAGCCCCATCTGGGCCTTCGTGGGTGGTTTTCTCATCTCCGCGCTGGCTTCCTTCATCGGCGTGGGCGGCGGCTTCCTTTACGTCCCCTTTCTGACCAGCGTGGTGGGCCTCCCCATGTTCGTGGTTGCCGGGACATCGGCCCTGGCGGTTCTCATCGGCATGATTTTCTCCATCTTCCAGTTCATGGTGATGAAGGGTATCCCGGTCTATTGGCCCATGATCGGCGTCGAGCTCATCGGCATCTTCGTGGGCTCCATGATCGGCCCCCGAACCGGCAAGTACATTCCTGAAAAAGTGCTCAAGTGGATCTTCCTCGTGCTCGCTTTCTACATCGGGCTGCGCTACACCCTGAGAGGCTTTTTCGGCATCTCGCTGCTGTAAATTCCGTGTTTCTCCAAACCGCCGGTCCGGCCGCCGCCCATTGGGTGCGGCAGCCGGATCGACGGTGCGTTCGCCAACCCTGCCGATCTTCGAGGATATGAAACGATGGCCTCTTTTTTCACAGACTTTTACCGGATCGTGGACCCTTTCCTGATCTTTTTTTATCGGGGGACCGGCATTCCCATCGTCGATTATTTCATCGGCACCTTCGTCCTGGCGTTCATGACGGTGGTGATCGGCGAGATCTGCGTCTCCCTGGCCATTCGGTTCAACCGATCCCATATCGACGGAATGAAGCAAGAAGTTGCCCGGAAGGAGAAAATGGCCTTCTCGGCTTATGCCGCGGGGAACCAGTCCGGATACAAGGCCCTCAACAAGGAAGCCACCGACGAATGGGGAAAGCAGTTTTTCACCATGGCCGCCTATTCCTGCGGGATCCTCTGGCCCATCCCCTTCGCCCTCGGTTGGATGCAGACCCGGTTCGGGGGTGTGGAATTTGCCGTTGGTTTCCCCTTTTCCCTTGTGGGGCTGGAAAGCGTGGGGTACCTGTTCTCCTTTTTTCCGATCTACGTCGGCTGCCGGATTCTCTTCAAGTACATGAGGCCGTGGCTTCCCTATTTCAGGGGTGTCCAGAAAATGCTCGCGGAGCAGCCGGAGGTGTCTTGAGTACCGTCGGGAGCCGCGTTTCATACGCGCTTCTCATGGCCGCCGGGATGACTCTGGCCGCTCCGGGTCCGGTTTTCGCCACCCAGGCCCACGGGGACCCCGAGGGTTTGTACGTCCACCAGATGTCTCACCTCTTCCTGGCCTATTCCATGGGGCTTCTCATCTACTGGCTGAGGCGGCGGGGTCTGGTGCTGACGGGGGGATGGCGCAACCTTCAGTATTCAGCGCTTTTCTTCATTTTCTGGACCATCGACGCCTTCACTGTTCACCTCATGGACGAGCAATACCCCATCATCCAGGTTGCCCGACGCGATGACTGGATGTTGCAGATCGATTCGATCCCGGACGTCGACTGGATCAAGGGGCTTTACTACCTGGTCAAGCTTGACCACCTCTTCTGCGTGCCGGCCCTGTTTCTGCTTTATCTGGGGCTGAAACAGCTCCTCAAGCGACACCCGGCCGACGAGGTCCCGGCAGGCCCATGATCGTGCCGGCCATTCCCATTATCGTGGTGGACCTGGTGGGTTCCGTCGCCATGATCGTTCTGAGCTTCATGTGCATCGGACTGACACGGGAGCTGAACCGGCGAAACCCCAATCACCTGATGTGGACCTACCTCCTCTGGATGAGTTATTTTCTGGCCGGGTTCGCGGTATCCCGCTCCGCCGGCCACATCCTGAAGCAGGTCCTGCTTTTCACGGGGCACGGGGAGGTGTGGGAGCTCATTCGACCCTTCAGCGGCGGGGTCAACACCTTCATGCTGATCATCGTGGCGTCCATTACCCTCTTTTTCGGACAGGCATGGCGGGTGTATCGGGAGATTATGAACGATAAGACCGCCATTCAAAGCGCCCATCGCGAGTTGCTCGACCTGAACGAAAACCTGGAGAGGCGCGTAAGGGAACGGACCGAGGCTCTGGCACGCTCCGAAAAACAGATCGCCCAGGCGGACAAGCTGGCCTCCATCGGTCAGCTCTCCTCGGGCATCGCCCACGAAATCAACAATCCACTCGGCATTATCCTGGGGTATACCCAGCTGTTGATTCGATCCGAGCCTACCGGCACACAGAAATTCGAAGACCTCAAGATCATCGAGAAGCATGTCAAGAACTGCAAGGCCATCGTTGCCGATCTTCTCAATTTCGCCCGAAGCTCGAAACCGGAAAACACCCTGGTCGATATCCACGATATCATCGAGGAGGTGCTGGTTTTCGTTACCCACCAGGCCGGCGCCAATGCGCTCACCTTCCGGAGAGAATACGATCGGAGTGCGCCCCCGCTTTACATGGACGAAAAAAAGATACGACAGGTGCTGATCAATCTCATCATGAACGCCCAGCATGCCAACCACAATCAAGGAACCATTCGAATCGCCACGCTGTACGACGCGCCTGCGGGTCAGCTTCTGATACGCGTCAAGGATACGGGCTACGGCATTGAAAAGAAGGATCTTCCCCGTATTTTCGATCCGTTTTTCACCACCAAACCCACCGGAGAAGGCACAGGCCTGGGTCTGGCCGTCAGCTACGGCATCGTGAAAAATCACGGCGGGAACATTTCCGTGGAGAGCGAACCCGGCAAAGGCGCCGAATTCACGATTACGCTGCCGGCCACGCCCCGGCCGGGAGATCATGTATCATGACAACGCGCGCCATTCTCATCGTTGACGACGAACCGGACATGCTCGTGCTGCTGAAACGCAGCCTCGAACCGGACCTGAAATGCCGGGTGACCCTCGCATCGTCCGGAACCGAGGCGCTCCGGCACGTCTCCCAGGGATATTTCGATCTGATTCTGGCGGACATCAAGATGCCGGGTATGGACGGACTTGCCCTGCTGGAGATGGTCAAACGGGATTATCCCGAACAGACCGTCGTGATGATGACGGGTCACGGCTCCATCGAGACGGCAGTGGAAGCCATGAAGCACGGTGCCTACGATTTCATCACCAAACCGTTTGACCACGATGCGCTTGTACTCCGGCTGGAAAAGGCCCTGGAGCGCAGCAGCCTGATCCGGGAAAACCTCCGTCTGAAAAAAGAGACCCGAACGTCCCACGTCTTTCAGGATCTGGTGGGAAAGAGCGCCGTCATGCAGCGGGTATTCGAGACCATCCGGATGGTGGCCAATACGGAGTTTACGGTCCTGATCACCGGAGAATCCGGTACCGGGAAGGACCTGACCGCCCGGGCCATTCATGCCTTGAGCGCCCGAAGCGAAGGGCCCTATGTCCCCGTCAATTGTCCGACCGTTCCCGAGCACATCCTCGAAAGCGAGCTTTTCGGCTACAAGAAAGGCGCTTTTACCCACGCCACCCAAAACAAGATCGGCCTTTTTCAGGAGGCCGACAAGGGGACGCTTTTTCTGGACGAAATCGGCGACGTCAGTCCGGCGATTCAAACGAAGCTTCTCAGGGTCATCCAGGAAAAGGAGATCAAGCCCCTTGGCGACAACCGGACCATCTCAGTGGATGTCCGGATCATTTCGTCCACCAACCAGAACCTTCGGGAGAAGATTCGGGAGGGTACCTTCCGGGAGGACTTTTTTTACCGTCTGAACGTTCTGCCCATCACCTTACCGCCGCTTCGGGAGCGTCGGGAGGATATTCCCCTGATTGCCGATCATATCCTGGCAAAGCACTGCCGCAAGCTTTCGAAGCCCCTGAAGACGCTGTCACCCAAATTGATGGAACTGCTTGTCGAACGCCCCTGGGAGGGCAATGTGCGTGAACTGGAGAACGTCATCATCCAGGGGATTCTCTTTTCCGGCGGCGAAGAGATTCAGCCCCGGGACATCGGGATCGAAAGACTGTCCGGAACGGGGGACTGTCCGGAGGAAGAGACCTTGCTCGACCTGCCCTACAGGGATGCCAAGGAAAGAAATCTGCAGCGCTTCAACAATGCCTACATTGGACGGCTCCTCGCCGAAACCGGCGGAAACGTCACCCAGGCCGCCCGCAAATGCGGCCTCGAACGTCAGTCTCTCCAGCAGATCATGCGGCGCTA
>NZ_JBFXGG010000016.1:0-54129 GCF_050178255.1 Desulfococcus sp.
AGAAGGATATCCGGGTCGACCAGCAGAAGCCGGGAGACCTCGATCTTACGCCTGAGCAGGGGGATCAGAGAGACCTCGATCTCGAGCCTTTCGATGACGGCCAGGTCGGGCCGCGATCCCCATTCCGCGTTTTCAAGACGCACCTGTCTTGCAACAAGCCAGGGGTGAAATCCGATTTTCAGGTCAATGTCGCCGGTCAGCGCCAATCGCCGGCCCGTGGCATTATACACTATTTCCTCGATCTCGGGTTTGAAGTGGTTGACGTCGAAGCGTTTGACGGCAATCCACAGGCAGATGCCGAGAAGCACCAGGATGACCGCCGCGGTCGCCGTAATTTTTCGCCAGTTCATTTTTCTCCAGCCTTCGCAAAAAGTTTCTACCCCAACCCGACTTTCGAAAGCCGATGCCGCCCAGGGGCGGCTCAAGATCCCCACCAGGCGCACCCCAAGCGATGACCCTGATGCAACGGCGCGGGCCGTATCCTCCCGGCACCGGCCTGTCAAAGTCGAAAGTTGAGTGACTTGTTATTTCAACATAAGCATTTAAGGTGAAATTCCCAATGGATGCGTTCAGGAAGGATCCATCGTGTCGCAGCGCACGCTTGTTGACAAATTTATCTATTTGATATCCATAAACAAAATATTTGTAAAAAATTTTGTCGAATGCTCTTGACAAGGCCTTTCCCTCGCTTAATGTTTATGGCCAAAATAAAAGGCTTTCGGTCCGGGTTTAAATTGTTTCCCGGAGGTTGCCCAACGGGTTGCCCGCTGCCGAGAAAATGCGGCGGTGACAGGCTGCATGATGATTTCGGGAATTTGAGATATTTTAGAATGCTTTCATTATGATATCTACGGAGGTAAACAGGCGAGATGAAGGTCAGACCGTTGAACGACAGGGTTTTGGTAAAAAGGGTTGAGGCCGAGCAGAAAACCGTCGGTGGGATCATCATCCCGGACACGGCCAAGGAGAAACCTCAGGAGGGAGAGATTGTGGCGGTGGGACCGGGCCGGCTGAACGATGACGGCACCCGAACGGCGCTTGATGTCAAGGTTGGGGATCGAGTGCTGTTCTCGAAGTATGCCGGAACCGAAATCAGGACGGGGGGAGAAGAGCAGATCTTCATGCGCGAGAGTGACATTCTGGCCGTGTTCGAATAACGACACAGGAGGAGAATTCAGATGCCTGCAAAAATGATCGCATATGGTATGAATGCCCGTGAAAAGATGCTTGCGGGGGTCGACAGCCTTGCCGATGTCGTGAAGGTAACCCTCGGACCGAAGGGCAAGAATGTCGTTATCGAAAGGAGTTTCGGCAGTCCTGTCGTCACCAAGGACGGCGTGAGCGTGGCCAGGGAGATCGAATTGGAGGGCAAGTTCGAAAACATGGGCGCCCAGATGGTCAAAGAGGTCTCCAAAAAGACGTCGGATACCGCGGGCGACGGCACCACGACGGCGACGGTACTTGCTCAGGCCATCTATGCCGAGGGCCATAAACTGGTAACTGCCGGCATCAATCCGATGGCCCTCAAGCGGGGACTTGACCGCGGGGTTGCCGCCGTTGTGGAGGAACTCAAGGCCCTCTCTAAGGATGTCAAGGGCAAAAACGAAATCTCCCAGGTAGCCGCTATCTCCGCCAACAACGATGAAGAGATCGGTCAGTTGATCTCGGATGCCATGGAAAAGGTGGGCAGGGAAGGCGTCATCACGGTAGAGGAGGCCAAAAGTATGGCCACCACCCTCAACATGGTCGAAGGCATGCAGTTCGACAGGGGCTACATTTCCCCCTACTTCGTGACCGATGCCGAAAAGCTGGAGGTTCATCTTGAAGAGCCTTATGTCTTGATCCACGAAAAAAAGATCTCCCATCTCCAGGATCTGGTCAATCTTCTGGAGGCGGTGGCCCGATCGGGCAAGCCCCTGCTTCTCATTGCGGAGGATGTCGAGGGGGAGGCCTTGGCGGCGTTGATCGTGAACAAGCTGCGGGGCACGCTTCAGGTGGCCGCCGTCAAGGCGCCGGGGTTTGGCGATCGCAGGAAAGCCATGCTTCAGGATATTGCCGTCCTCACCGGCGGCCAGGTCATATCCGAGGAGTTGGGCATAAAGCTGGAGAATGTGACCCTTAACGATTTAGGCCGGTGCAAATCAGTCCGGATCGACAAGGATAACACCACCATCGTCGACGGCGCAGGGGCCAAGGCGGACCTGGACGGCCGCATTCGTCAGATCAAGGCCCAGATCGAAGAGACGACGTCCGATTACGACCGGGAAAAACTTCAGGAGCGGCTGGCCAAACTCGCCGGCGGCGTTGCGGTGATCAACATCGGCGCGGCGACCGAGACCGAGATGAAGGAGAAAAAGCCGCGGGTGGAGAATGCGTTGAACGCCACGCGGGCGGCAGTGGAGGAGGGGATCGTCCCCGGCGGCGGGGTTGCGCTGATTCGTTGCCTTGGCGCCCTCGATAAGCTGAAGGTTCCCGGAGATGAGAAGCACGGCTTGACCTTGTTGAAGCGGGCCCTCAAAGCTCCCCTTCGCCAGATCGTCTGCAATGCCGGCCATGAGGGTTCGGTCGTCGTGAACCACGTGCTGGAGGGTAAGGACGATTATGGATTCGACGCGGCTGTCGGTGAGTTCGGAAACCTGATGGCCGCCGGTATCATCGATCCGACGAAAGTGGTGCGGTTCGCTCTCCAGAATGCCGCGTCCGTTGCCGGTTTGATGCTCACTACGGAAGCCATGATCACGGAAAAACCGAAAAAGAAAAAGGGGACCGGCGCGGCATCTCCGGCAGATATGGAAGACGATCTGTATTGACGGCGTCCGGCCGGGACGACTCGGCCACAGCCCCATAAGGTTATTTCAGATACGAAGGGGTGGAGCAGGGTTCTCGGGTGATGGAACCGCTTCACCCCTTATGTTTTCAGCGTGCCGCGATCGCGGCTGCGGCCCCGTCGCTCGCGGTATTGCGGGTTTGCGGTATGGGGCGCTGGCAGGCGGGGGTGGTTGACAGTAGAACCCCGATATGAGAGAGACGTGAGGAATATATGAAACTGTTGAAGCGTATTTTGGGCATTTGCGAAACCCCGCAGCCTTTCGATGCGGGCGGATGGTCCTATGGAGAGGGAACTCTCACGGTCCGACTGGCGCGGATGCCGGAATTGCGCCGTCGGGGAGGCGCGGTGCGCCTGGAGGGCGGGGGGCTTCCCCGAAGAATCCTGGTGATTCACGGCACCGACGGCGCGTTCCACGCCTTTTCCAATCGATGCACCCACATGGGGCGGCGGCTGGATCCTCTGCCTGGGGAAGACCGCCTCGAATGCTGCAGTGTTTCCAAATCCACATTCACTTATGCCGGCGAACCCGTTTCGGGCGCCGCTAAAACACCCATCGAGACGTTTTCCGTTACGACGGAAGGCGATGCATTACGAATCGCAATCGGTTAAGGACCGGGTCGGCATCTCGGATGCCGACTTATCGACGTAAACAAAGGAGATGAACATGGAATTGAAACAGAAAGGCAGTGAGGCCAATGTCGGCGGATTCAAACAACTCATGGTCGCCATGCGGTGGACCACCGCCGCCGATTTCGATCTGGCTGCAGCTTATGAAACCAAGGAGGGCAAACAGGGGCTGGTCTATTTCGGCGAAAAAGGTGACCTGAACGCGTTCCCCTTCATGCAGTTGAGCGGAGACGAGGGCGTCGGCGACAAGGGCGGCAAAAACGAAGAGGTCATGCGAATCACCAAGCTGGATGACATGAAGTATGTCTGGCTCATGTGCTGGGACTACGGCCGGGTGAAAGACGGATCCGCCGCCCGGTTCAAGGACAGCGACGTCACCCTCTCGCTCCTGGACGATACGGGCACGTCCCATGACGTAACCCTCGACACCGGCGACATGGGAAATGTGGCCGTTATCGCGACCATCGACAACACCAGCCCCATTGGCGCCAGGCTGATCAACACCAGCAAGGCGGGAACGCTCAAGGGTTTGAAAAAGCTTCAGGATCTCATGGATATTATCAACGAATAATCCGAAAGGCGGAGAGCATCCGGTTCCGGAGACGCTCTCCCGCCCGAATTCTGGCGTCGACCGGCATCGACGGTCGACGCTTCAGTCCGGCGGCCCGGAAATCCTGAAGTCTTTCTTCAGCCGGGCCAGCATTCGTGCGGGGATCTTTGCCGCTGTCTCGGACGTCGTCAGATGGGTGGGGGCGATGGCCTGACGGTGTCTCCGGTTGGCCGTACAGCGCCAGCAAGGCTTTCCTCCCCAAGTCCCGAACTCCACCGCGCCGTTGCACCGGGTGCAGCGCAGGGCATCCTGTGAGGGCCGTGGCGTGTGATCGATGGGACGGACATAGCAGCGTTTTTGGATGCATCGCCAGTAAAAGGGGCGATGCATGCCCACGGCGGCGACTATCTCTCCGCCGCAAATGGGGCATCGGGGGCGCGTGCCGTCGTCGAAAGCCTCTACAAGTTTTTCCAACCCCAGCTTCAGGATGGTGAAGGCGATGACGGCCCGGGCTTCGCACCGCCCCATCCCCCCGGGACAGCAGCAATTGGGGACCGGCGAGGCATCGGCACCCAACGGGTCTTGGGATCCAAACCACAGAACCCGGTCGTCAATCAAAACCAGTTTTTCGTGCATCCGCATCTGGTGAATCACGGTGACTCCCCAGGTTTCCAGGAGTCCCTCCATCGATCGATATTTCTTGACCTCGCTTTTTCGTCGTTTTTCAACCGGCCGGGTAATGACGTATACCCTGACGCCGTCAGCGACGGCCGTGAGCAGGGCGGATTCCAATATGGAGATGGTGTTCGGATCCAGGTCGGGAGAATAGAAGACCGCCCGTTTCTCTGCGACGGCGATATCTTCCATGAGGCCTTCGATGAAGCCTTTCCGGAAGGTTTCGGGGCGGGTTGTTTCTCGCCCGAGGTCATTGTTTCCAGCAGCCGGAACCGGTTCCAGGATGTGATTGGGAGATTTCAGGATGGCCGCTCGCTTTTTAAGCGCGGGAATGATGCGGTTTCCGGTCACGCAGGCATGGGCCCGGCGCTCGAGGCAGCCGAAATCGCCAATGACGACGAGGCGGCATCGGGCGCGGGTGAGGCAGGTATACATGCGCCGCAGTATGACGGCATCGGCGCTGGGCCTGAATACCGGAGCGCCGGAATAGGGATCGTCCTCCACCAGATCCAGGACCACTGCCGACGCACGAACCGCGGCAAGGCTTTCAGGGGTTCCGACGTGAATTTCGTTTTCCAGATGTTCGTGGCGGATCATCAGGTCCACGAGGGCGGCATGGGAATCGTAAAGCGTGAGGATCAGAACCCGGGGGTTCCCATCCTCCCCGGGCAAGCCCCCATCCTCGTCAAGGAGAGCTTTGGCGGCGGAGACGGAACAGGCGGCCGACAGGAAATTTATCCTGTCCGCGGGATCGCGGCCGGCCACCCGGGTGATCCAGGCGTTGCAAGGTCCGGTGTCGATCATGCGGATGGGGGCGAGGATATCCCCCTGGATGCCTTCGACATCGGATCGACCGGTATTGGCGAGGATGTCTCCGGGTTCAAGCAAGAACTCGGGATCGGGTGGCGACGGCGTCCATTGCGAGCACATCTCCGCGGTCAGTCCACTGATGAGGGGATGTGTACGGTACTGACGGCGGAGTGTGACCCGGTAAGATCGGTCTTTCTCCTTCCAGATGGCGCTTGCGCTCTCGAAGACGTTTCGCCCCATCCATTTACGAGCCGATTCGCCGTCGGACAAGACAGGCGGCGACATCTGATTCGGATCTCCCATAACGACGACGCGGGCCGACGCCAGGCCTGCCGTGATCCACACCGCCGGCAACGGCGTCATGGCAGCTTCGTCAATGATCACCGTATCAAATTGCCGGGCCTGGACGGCGTCATGCCGTGAGGCGGTGGAAAGGGTCGTTACGACGACGGCCGCACCGGCTATGATCCGCTCTTCCAGGTTATTGACGTCCGGATCGTCTTCCGGTGCATCCATTTCACCGGAAAGTTTCTTCAGCGCCTTCCGGTAGGACGCGGTGGCGTCCTCCAGCCGCATCAGTTCACGACGAAGGGTGTCGATATTCAGCCCACTGGTTTTGGATTGGGCACCGGCATAGGCTGTCTTGATCGCTTTGAGAACCGTCTCGGGAGGCCCCCCCGAGAGGTGGGTCAAACCCCACCCGTTCAGAATTTTCAGTCTCGCGCTCAGGAGCCCCGCCATATCGATGCGGCTGTCGTGATAGGCCTTGTTGAGTCTTTTTGTTTCTCGGCTCAACGGTTCATAGCCTGCCTTGAGGATAAGTTTCTTTTTATGGATGCCCTGTCGACCGGCGGGATGTGTTCGTTTAAACTGCGCCGCCAGCGACTCGAGGTGTGTCTGTTGGTCTTCGAGGGTCTTCCGTATTGTCTCTTTGGCCCCTATCGTCTCACGCAATCCGGCTGTTTCGGCTTCAAGGTCGTCGACAACCGTTTTTTGCTGTTCCGGGGGGGGCAACTGGCGCAGCTGACGCGCCAACCATCCGGCGGAAGATGTCTTGGCATAGATACTTCGGGCTTCGACAAGACGGGCGACCGCAGCCTCGAGCAGGACGATCAGATCCGAAACCTCGCCCTTCAGAGATGTGATCCGTTCGGTGAGTCGGACCCGTTTCGTTTCAATCGCCTCGATCCTTCCGGCCTCCTCTTCGGCGTCGCACCAGAAAGCTATCCGCCCGGAGATCACTTTTAAAGCGCGGCGCCGTTTTTCAAGCACTCGCTTTTTTTTCTGAAGATCCAAAAACTTGAGGTCCATCTCCTCGAGCTCTTTTTTCCCCTGTGGAAGCCAGGTCAGGATATCGATCATCCGGGATATCTCAATAGATCGCGTCTCTGCCGTCCGAAGCTTTTCTTTGATTCGTGCCGTCTGTTTCAAAGGGGCTTCCGCTTGCATGGCGGCCAGCCGCTCCGGGAGAAGGTGATCGTGTTCCGCGAAGTCCGACCTTACCGGATCCCCGACCCGAATCACGCGCCCGTCGCTCCCTTCAACCGCCGAAAACCGGCGGGAGATTTCCAGAACGATTCGGTCCGCTGACCGGCCGCTGCCGGAGGCGACAAGGACCGAGCGATTTTTTTCGGTGAGGCGGCGGGCGATTTCAGCGATTGTCCGGGTTTTTCCCGTGCCCGGCGGGGCGAGGATGAAGGCTGCATCGTGGCCCAGGGCCGCGGCCACAGCCCGGGCTTGATGCGGGTCGAGATCCTTTGTCGGCACGATCTCCGCAGGGGATTCCGATGCAGGGAATTCCGAGACGGCAAGCATCCCGCAGGCGCGCTGCCCCATCGGATTCGGTCGATCCCTGAATCCTTCGAGTCTTTCGATCCATCGCCCGAGCATCCGGGTCGGATTGTAGTGTACGCGGGCCTTTTTGATGCGTTTGCCCACATGGTCGGGAAGGCTTGCGGTCAATGTCAGGCCTCTTGCAGAAAGCAGCGTGACGTTCAAAGGCGGTCGGCCGGGGATGTCTATGATCGCCGGTGCATCCCATAAAAGGCTCAAGGGCCTCTCCATGGCAAAGCTGTAGTGGCAGCGATTCCCGATGCGGATGATGAATCGGCCGTTTTTCAGTTGAAAGGCGTCCGCGAATCCATTGCTGCGAATAGCGGCCGTCTCTTCAAGGAGAGCCGTCTTGAACTCGGACAGAATGTCATCCGGCGGCAGATCGCTTCTGGTGTTCGGCTCCGGTGTCGGTTCCAAAATCAGGTGCCTCGTCTATTCTCTCATCGAAATCTTATGCGTTTCGGGCGGCTTCGAGAGCCCGGAACGGAACGCCGGACCCATGATCATTGTATCTACCTGAAAGGACTGCCTTTAAAATATATCGAAAAGATTATAAACGCAATCCATAAATGATGCGCCATCATATGAATCTATAGGATGGTTTTCAAGGGAATTTTACGGTGACGGCAAAAACCGCATTCGGGACGCTGATGATGGACCACGCGATACCGCCTGAACGACAAAATCTCCGGAAACCTTTTGGGCGGCTTGCAGACAATACCATGGATTCGAGTGTCCTATGATGATATTGTCTTTTTGTGATTTAATCCAGGGATCGACGGGTTTCACGATGCTCGTTTTTCAGCTTTTGGCAGACTTGATGAAAGGCCGCCGTTCAAGAACCGTTAACGCATTTTCGATCGATTCACCATTCGTTTTACTGTGCGCAATTTCAAAAGGAGATTTAAATGATCGTAGGCATCCTGAAAGAGATCAAAGCCGAAGAGAACCGGGTGGCCATGACGCCGGCCGGGGTTGAGGTCATGAATCACCACGGTCATACCCTGCTCGTCGAAAAGAACGCCGGTATGGGAAGCGGCTTTGACAATGCCGCCTATGACGACGCCGGAGCCGAAATCGTTGCGACTCCCGGGGATATTTTTGAGCGTGCCGACATGGTCATGCACGTCAAGGAGCCGCTGCCCGTCGAATACGATCTCATCCGGGAAAATCAGATTCTTTTTACCTATCTTCACCTGGCGGCCGCCGAAGCACTGACCCGCGCTCTCATCAAAAGCAAAGCCGTCTGCATAGCCTATGAAACCATCCAGAAGACCGACGGTTCCCTGCCGCTGCTTACCCCTATGAGTGAGGTGGCGGGGCGGATGGCTATTCAGCAGGGCGCCAAGTACCTCGAGATTGCCCAGGGGGGGCATGGGATGCTTCTGGGAGGTGTCCCCGGCGTCGATCCGGGAATCGTGCTCATTATCGGGGGCGGTACTGTCGGCATCAATGCGGCCAAAATGGCCTGCGGTCTCGGCGCCAAGGTCTATCTCCTCGACAACAATCTCGAGCGTCTCCGCTATCTGAGCGACGTGATGCCGGCCAACTGTTTCCTCCTCTACTCCAGTCCCGCCGCAATCCGGGATCTCGTTACGCGAGCGGACGTTGTGGTGGGGGCGGTACTGATTCCCGGGGCAAAGACGCCGAAACTGATTACACGAGAGATGCTGAAGACCATGAAACCCGGTTCCGTGATCGTGGACGTTGCCGTCGATCAGGGGGGATGCTGCGAAACTTCCCGGGCTACGACCCATTCCAACCCGACATACAAGGTTGACGGCATCGTCCACTACTGCGTGGCCAACATGCCCGGCGCGGTTCCCAAGACCTCGACCCTGGCGCTCACCAACGCCACCTTGCCCTACGCCGTCGAGATTGCGGGCAAGGGATGGCAGGCCGCCATGCGGAGCAATCCTGAAATCAGGCGGGGCGCCAACGTCGTGAATGGAAAGGTTACCTGCAACGGCGTAGCCGAGGCATTTACCATGGACCTGACACCTATTGATAGTTTTCTTTAAATTCCTCAACTTTCGACTTTCATGATGGTGACCGGCCCATGAAAGTCGAAAGTTGCATAAATTCAATGTGCTTTCTGTTTCAAGAGGCGCACCGTTCAGGCACCCGACGCCTGGTAAAGGTCCTTGGCATGGTAGGAACTTCGAACAAAGGGGCCGCTTGCCGCATCGATGAAGCCCATGGCCAGGGCGGCCTCTCGCCAGGCATCGAATTCTTCGGGCCGGACAAACCGCTCGACCGCGAGGTGGCGGCGCGACGGTTGGAGGTATTGGCCGATGGTCAGGAATTTGCAGTCGACGCGCCTGAGGTCGGCGAGCGTCTCCCGAACCTCCGCGTCGGACTCTCCCAGCCCGAGCATGATGCCTGATTTGGTGAGAATGCTCGGCGCCATTGATGACGCCCGCTCCAGGAGCCTGAGGGATCGCTCGTAAACGGCCTGGGGTCGGACCCGCTCGTAGAGGCGCGGCACGGTTTCGATGTTGTGATTCAGGACATGAGGTTCGGCGTCCAAAACGGTTTTCAAGGCATCCCGATCTCCCTGGAAATCCGGGATAAGGATTTCTATCCGGGTGTCGGGCAGCCGGCGGCGGATTTGGGCGATCGTTTCGGCGAAGATGCCCGCGCCGCCGTCCGGAAGGTCATCCCGGGTCACGGACGTCACCACCACATATTGGAGTCCCATCCTCATAGCGGCTTCGGCCACCCGCCGGGGCTCTTCCGGATCAGGTGCGGTCTGGGGACCGTAGGCCACGTTGCAGAACCGGCAATCGCGGGTGCATCGGGAGCCCATGATCAGAAAGGTGGCCGTTCGTTGCGAAAAGCATTCGAACCGGTTGGGACATTTGGCTTCCTCGCAGACCGTATGCAGGCGGCCCTGGGAGATGATCGTGCGGACCTGTTCGTACTCGGGGGCGCTGGGAAGCCGTCGAGAAAGCCACCGGGGTTTTCGTTTGATTTGGGAAGCGTGTTCGCATGCCATGGTTAAAACCTTTCTTTGGGTGTTGTTCGGGGGCGTATCCGGTTTCTGAGGCTTGTCATGTCCGCATCCGTGCACATGATGTTGAGAACCGATAGAAGGTGGTGCTTCAATGCGTGTCGAACCCGATCCATGGGAATCTCCCGTTTCAGTTCCTTTTCGAGGGACGTCATGCGGATTCCGTGGAGTCCGCAGGGGTTGATCCAGTCAAAGGGCGCAAGGTCGGTGCCGATGTTCATGGCCAGACCGTGGAAGCAGATCCCGTGGGTGACGCTGACGCCGATGCTGCCCAGTTTCCGACCGTCGACCCAGACCCCCCGATTTTTGGGATGACCGACAGCCTCCACTCCCCAATCCGCGGCGGTGCGAATCATGGCGAGTTCGAGGCGCCCGACGTAATCCCGGATACCCAGGCGGGCGGCGTTGAGGTTCAGTATGGGGTAGACCACCAACTGGCCCGGGCCGTGATAGGTGATGTTCCCGCCTCTCTCGATCTGGACCATGTCGACCTTCATCCGGTGCAGAAAATCTTCGGAAACGACCAGGTTTTCCCGACCGCCGTTGCGGCCCAGGGTGAAAACCGGCGGGTGTTCCAGGGAGAGGATCACATCCGCGTCCAGACGGTTTTCCTTCCGGGCCGCCGTGATTTCCCGCTGAAGCCCCAGAGCCTCACGATAATCCGTGAGCGGCAGATCTATACAAAGGCAGGCGCTCGGTTTCATTGCATCCTTTCCATGAACGGCCGTGAAGGCGTCCGTGTGTCGTCCAGGGCCCTGAGGTACGGGTGCCGCTCCTGAAACCACGGCGGTCGGTTCCGGCCAGGTACTCTTGTTTACGGTTTTTCGAGGTCACGATTCATCGACGCCGAGACGGGCCTCAGGGAGCGGATCAGAGAATGTAAGGTACCTTGAGGTTGAAGTTTTTATAGATGACGAAGGTTTCCATGGACTGAACCCCTTCTATCCTGGAGACCTCTTCCGTATAGAATTCCTCCAGGCTGTAATCGTCGTTGAACAACACCGTGACCATCAGATCGTAGCGACCCGTCACCACCGCCACCGAAACGATCCCCCGCAACTTGCTGAACATCTCCGCTTTTTTGAACATGTCCGCAGTGCCCAGTTTGACGCCGATAATCACCGTATGATGTCTGGGAATCGATTCAGGGTTCACCACGCCCGATATTTCAAGGATACCGCCTTCCATCAATTTCTTTACGCGGGATCTGACCGTGTTTTCCGTGAGGCCTAGATTGTCGGCAATGTTTTTGAAGGATCTTCGACCGTCACGAAGATGCTTGATGATTGCCATGTTGATCTCGTCAATTTTCATGATGTTTCGGATTTTCGTTTATGCGTGTCCATATGATTTGACATGATTTTTCTTAAGGTTGATTTATGTTAAAGTCAATATTTTTCTCTGATTTTCATTAAAACATTAAAATCGAGACCAATATTGAAGGGAAAAACTAAAAACGCATGAATAATTCCGGGTGCCTGGCGACGGTCGACAAGATCCGCCATCCCGACGGGGTTGAATGGAATATTTCCAGATTCAAGCGGGTGACGGGCCGGGACATCGACCGGATCACACGGTACGGGGGAGAGGCGTCATTGGGGTGCTACCCGAAACAGGGTCTGATGGGGCATGGGCTGTCGGAGAAAATGGTGGAAGGCGTTGGCGGACGGCAGTCTTTATCCGACCAAACGAAACGGTCGAAACAGAAAGCCCGATCGATGTGACTGCGGCGGCCGGCACGCACGGCGAAACCGGCCCCATATGGACGGATCGGGCGAGGGAACTCCGCCGAGATATATCAGATGGACTCTTTCAGCTTCTTTCCGGGAGAGAATTTGACGACATTGCAGGCCTTGATCTTGATCTCCTCGCCGGTCTGAGGGTTTCGCCCCTTTCTGGCTTTGCGGCGGACCTTCGAAAAAGAACCAAAGCCCACGAGGGTGACTTTGCCGTCTTTTTTCTTGAGAGCCTGGGTGATACCTTCGGTGATGGAATCGATGGCTTTCGCCGCGATGGTTTTGGAGATGCCGACATCCTCTGCTACTTTGTCGATTAAATCTGCTTTTTTCATCCGTTTTCCTCTCCTTTGTCTGTTGGGGTTTTGCTCCCTGATCATGGGTTCCGGAGCAGGCCGCGGCATCATCTTGTGATGCATACGCTCAACAACCCGCCGAGGATCCTTCACGTGATGATCAATGCAGAAATATATCTGCGTTGTCAACATAAAACGGCTGTTTTTCAGTGGGTTCGCGGAGGGATGAAGGTCGATCCGCCTGTTCCGGTATCCGGTTGTGGGTATCGACAAGACGGGGATGGGATTTAAAACCCATTGACGCAGGGTTAGATCTTACTGTAAATTCAAATGATATTTTACGGAGCCGACTGGGTTCCGAGACCGGTGGTTTTGGCAGAGGAATGCGATGGGGACGTATTCGTTAAACTTGTACGGCTCCGGCACGGCCTGGGATTGACGCCTGCGGATGCCAACCCGGGACGCACTGAACGGTAGGTCGAACGCGGGAGGAGATGGTATGTCCAAGGTACTGATTGTTTATGCCACAAGAATGGGAGAAACGGAAAGGATCGCTCAACTGATTGGGGAAGGGGTCCGAATATCCGGAGTGGAGGCCGTCGTTATGGATGCCGGGAAGATCAAGAATGAAGGGGATCTTCAAGGATACGACGCGCTTGTTTTCGGCTCTTCCACCTATCACGGCGAGATGCTCAATAAGATGAAGACCCTCCTTTTTCTGGCGGAGAAGGCTGGTTTGGAGGGTAAGGTGGGGGGCGCTTTCGGTGCTTTCGGTTGGAGCGGCGAAGCGCCCGGGCGAATCTACAACACCATGGCCAACGTTTTTAAAATGGCGATGGTGGGTGATCCTCTCATGCTGAAAAACGCTTCCCTGGGCGGCGGCATCCAGATGGCCCAGGAATACGGCAAATCCATCGCCGGGAAACTTAAGGAGCGATAATTCGCAATCATACCCCCTTTATTTTTCCTCATCCTCGCTCAATAGGACGATCGAAACGCCGCGAATCGCGGCGTTTCTTGGATGGCCGACGTCGCGGCCGAGGGATCACTATCCGACGTATTTGAAGGAAAGATTTACCCGGGCGCGGTAGGCCGTTACTTTACCGTCTTCCACCTTCATGTCGAGTTTGGTGATTTCCGCGACCCTGAGATCCTTGAGGGTTTTCGATGCAGTCTGCACCGCGTTTTTCGCGGCTTCCTCCCAGGAGTTGGGACTCGTTCCGACCAGTTCGATGACTTTGTAGACACTTTCGCTCATCATTGCCTCCTTTTCCGGTTGATCAGGGGTTGAGTAAAACGTCCTACAGTTCCGGCGGATACGTTATGAGATGTGCCGATCAGGTGTCGATTTCGGTCGTAGTTCGAATTGCGCGATTTGCGAACGGTGTATGTCGGATGCGATTGTCGGGCCCGGAACAGATGAACAGGCACAGATCATGATAGGTTACCTTTACCCCATCTTCGACGCATCCGTCAAGAGGGCTTTGGCCGGGAAATAAGTTTTTTCCCGAATGAACGAAGCGATACGGCCAACGGCGCTCGCCCGGATTGCCGAACTCCTTCGGGTCATAGGATAATCCCCCGATTCGCCCCTCAATCAAACCACCATTGAAAAATCGCTGTTCGTGAACCATTATATGTGTATGTAAGGGGAGGCGGTTCCCACGATCGGGGTACTGCCGCAATCACAGTCCAACATCTCTGAAAGGAGAATCCATATGAACAGAACGGAATGCTTTTACGACAAAATATCCAGCAGAATGGTCGGCACCGTTGTATTCACTGTAAGTCTGCTGCTGGCCGTTATCGGCGCTCTCATTTTGCCGGTCTTCGGTTTCTTTTTCGCCCTGCCCCTCATCATTCTCGCAGGAATCTTCATGCTGGCGCCCGACAGCAAGGCCTGTCGGCTGTTGTCGGCAAAGGAGGAAGAGCGCGGTACGGCATGACCACCGTCTCAGCAAGCCTGATCGGGAAACGGCGCGCCCCTCGTCCGGGGGCGCCGCTTGATGCGGATACAGGGGATCGATGGCCGCCGATCCGGGTGTCAGGGCGTGATGTCCGGATAACATGTTTTCGGGAAAGGAGGCAGGCATGTACGGATGGTGCGGCATCGTGTTACGGGTGGATTTGACCCGCGGCGTTATTGATAAGGTTCCGTTGGATCTGGACGCGGCCCGAAAATTCCTGGGGGGCCGAGGGTTGAATTCCAAAACGCTGTTCGATGAAATCGCGCCGGGCATCGATCCCCTGGGGCCTGATAATGTGCTTTGTTTTGGCGCAGGGCCGCTTTCCGGTACGGGGGTGCCGCTGTCGAGTCGCATCGAGGTGAGCGCGCTCTCGCCTTATTCGGGTATCCTCGGGGACGGGAACGCCGGCGGGGCCTTCGCCCACCGCCTGAAACGGGCGGGCTACGATCAGGTTGTCATCACCGGCCGGGCCGAGCGCCCCAAATATCTCTGGATCGACAACGCGCATGTTGAACTGCGGGATGCCGCAGGGCTCTGGGGCAAAACCACCTGGGAGACCGCGGATGCCCTGGTTGCTGCTCACGGCAAGGAGATTTCCACGGCCTGCATCGGACCTGCCGGGGAAAACCTGGTCCGGTTCGCCGGCACTATCGTGGACAAGTACAACTCGGCGGCGCGGGGCAGCGGGGCAGTACTCGGATCCAAGCATCTGAAGGCCGTGGCGGTCCGGGGTACGACGCCTGTTCCCGCCGCGGACCCGAAGACGTTTCGGCGCCTTGTCGACCTGGACCGCCGTTTTTTCGCTACGGATCCGATTCAGCGGGACAAGGTCGCGGTTTACGGCTCCCATGTCGGCATGGTGGAATGGCGTCCCGGCTATCGGTATTTTCAGAAATATCTCGAGGCAGAGGAGGTGCCGGTTTCGCTTCGGCCGGAATCCTGGAAACGCTTTGAAATCGGCCGAAAGGGCTGCCACGGTTGCTCCGTGGCCTGCAAGAACGTCTTCCGGATCCCCGAAGGTCCGCGGGCCGGCGAAACCGGAGCGGCCCTCGAGTTCGAGGCCATCTACTGCATGGGGGTCAACGCCGGCATCGAAGACCCGGTGGCGATCATGGAATACGGCAATCTGGCGGACCTCTACGGCATGGACGTGATCGCACTGGGCAATGCCGTCGCCTTTGCCAAGAAACTCTTCGAACTCGGCATCATCACCGAAGCGGATGCGGGGGTCTCCCTGGCGTGGACGGACGCGGCGGCGCAGGCCGAGCTGATTCATCGAACGGCCCTGAGGGAGGGATTCGGCAACCGCCTGGCCGAGGGCATGCTCAACCTGGCCAGGCTTCTGGGCCCCGAGGCCGTGAAGTATTGCTATCATGTCAAGGGACTCTCCCGGGGAACCTTTCCGACGGGGCTCTTCGCTTTGGCCCATGCCACCTCCACCCGCGGGGCCGACCATCTTCGTGGTCGGAGCTGGGCATTCGGAGAGAACGATCCGGTGCTTTACCCGGAACTCGTGCGGCGCGGGTTTCTCCCGGCGGATCCGGAAAAGGCGCCGGTCGCAAGCCTTGTCGTCTCGGAGAGCGCTACCACCCTGGCTGATGCCTTGGGTCGTTGCAAGGGTGCTGTCAACACGTGGGGCTGCGCTGTCCCCCTGGTGGGGGCTTTCCCACTCTTCGACGGGTTGGGGCGTCTCCTTACGGCGCTGACCGGCGAGGATTTCGACGAAGCATCTCTGGGCGGTGGAATCGCTCCGAGGATCTGGGCGGTAGAGCGCTGTTTCAACATCCGGCAGGGCTGCATCCGCCGGCACGATGCCTTGCCGCAGCCCCCGGATATCGCCGAAAGCCTCGAGGGCAGGGAACAGGTCAAGGCCCACGAGGCACTCCTGACCGAATATTATCGTACCCGGGAATATGATCCCGACACCGGCGTTCCCACGCTGGATCTCATGGAACGGCTTGACATCAGGGATGTTTTCGAACGGACGGTGATGGGGTTGCCCTATCCCGAGTGGGATGGGCCGACACTTTGGCCTTTAGAGAGATATCCCCGAGGCGGTGTTCGAGTCTGATGCGATCAGGGCTCCGGGGAGAGGAAAAATCCGACGAGGCTCTCGACCAACTGGGCCATGAAATCGAAATCGAGTGTTTCCAGGGTGTCCGAGGGCATATGGTAGTGGGGATTGCGGTAAAAGGCCGAGTCCGTCACCATGACCGCCCGAAATCCCTCACGCCAGAAAGAGGCGTGGTCGCTCAGGCGAACGGTGGGCATGAGCAGGCCGTCGAAGGGGACTGTGAGGCCGATGACGGGGAGTTGACGGTTTTTGCGGAAGCTGTCGAGCAACTTGCGGGCGAACGGCCGGGATCTGAAATTGCCGACGATGCCGATGAACTCCCCTGTATCCGGATAATCCATGAACATCAGGGGGAAGGGGTAGTGCTGGCACCCGGGGGTGCGGCAGGTATAGCCCACCATTTCGAGGCAGATCATGCCGTCGATGGCCGTGCCCGCCCCCCGGGCCCGGGCCGCGTAAACGCGGCTGCCCATGTACCGGGTCCCGTAGGCCGGCGGCTCCTCGAGGGCGAAGGCGACGAAGGTGACGGCCGCAGTAAGCCGTTTGCGGTGCTCCGGGGCGGCCAGAATTCGGGCCGTCTCCAGCTGGACCGCCAGCGCGCCGGCGTTGTCGTCCGCTCCCACGGTGCCTGTCACCGAGTCGTAGTGGGCGCCCACCACATAATGGGTGCGGGGCGCCCGGTCCGGTGCAAGCGATGCAACGACGTTGTGTACCGTCATGCCCCGGAAACCGTAAGGCTCCAGTCGGGACTCCAACGGGATCTCCCGATGGAAGGCGTGGAGATATGCGGCGGTTCGGTTCAGATTCTCCGGACGGCGAACGCTTCTTTCGCCGATGTCGCGGGTCAGGACCGTCAGGTGATTCCGGAGTCTTTCCCGGGTGGTGTTGAAATCGATCAATGCCGTTTCCTCCCATGAAATTCGCCGCCGGACGCCCGGGTTTCATCAGGCGCCTCGGCGCTTCATGACGTGCCGTAAAAGGTCCAGGTAGATCTCCGCGGCCCGACAGACTTCGGCGAAGGATACTGATTCGTCCTCGGTGTGGGCCTGGGAGAGATCCCCCGGCCCCAGAACGATGGATTTGACCCCCGAAGCCCAGAGGTGATTGGCGTCGGAGTGGCTCCTGAAGGCGTCGGGGGTCCACGCCAGCTTCCGGGCTTGGTAGATGGATCGCAGGGCGTCCACCACCGCCCCCTTTTCCGGGATCTCGTATCCGGCGTCGATGGTGCGACACTTGAACTCCGTTCGCACGTCCATGGGGCTGTCACCGTCCCGTTGGAGGGTCTCCTCGATCTCGGAGAGAATCGTTCCCATGGCGAGGTGGGGGGGTACGTGGACGTCCAACCATGCCTCGCAGCGTTCGGACACGGCGAACCCGGCGGGGTTGCTGAAGAGATCCCGGATGTTGAAGACCAATTCCTGCCGGTTCGTCTCGAAATAGCGGATCAACCGGAGCATCTTCCTGAGCAGGACGGTGACGGGGCTGTGGCGGGGGTTGGCCACCGAGGCATGGATCCGGCGCCCCAGGGTGGCGACTTCGATCTCCACATACCCGAAACAGCGAAGGCAGGGGACGAGTCCGGTGGGTTCCCCGATAACGGCCCAGGGAAAATAATGCTCCTTCATCAACTGCCATGCACCGTCGCCGGTCTCCTCCTCCCCCACCACCAGGCAGAGGATCGCCCCCGGGGGAAGGTCACCGGTGTCGCACCAGGCAGTGAAAGCCTCGATCATGGCGGCGCAGCCGCCTTTCATGTCCGCGGCCCCCAGTCCCCGGATCCAGTCCCCCGCCTCCTCGTATGCGTACCGATCGAGGTCGAAGGCCGACACCGTGTCCAGGTGACCGATCAGGGCCAGGCGAGGCGCGTCGTCGAGATTGCCCACGATGAGATTGGCGCGGTTTTCGTCCACCGTCTGCATTTTCACCGGCAATCCCCGGCGTGCCAGGTACGTTTTCAGAAAGTCAATGATCTCCTCTTCTTTCCCTGACGGGCTGTAGATGTCGATCATCTGTTTCAGAAGCCGTTTCAGGCGTTGGCGCTGAATGGTCATGAAGATCCGATCTCTTTCCCGATCTCTGCCGATGCGACGGATCTGGTGCCGTTTTTTTTCTCGTGCTTGGCTCCGTTCATGTTGCCGCCGCGTTTTTTCAATCGTTGGATTTCGGCCTGGAGGTTCAGGGTGAGGTAGATGTGCTGCCGGGGGTGGCCGAACCCCTGCTTTCGAAAGAAGCGGAGGGCCGCCAGGTTTTCGGCGGCCGTGTCGACGAGGAGCATGCGGATCCCCTGTTCGATCATGAGCTCCTTGAATTTCTGAAACAGCTTTTCCGCCACCCCGTGATGCTGAACGTCGGGGTGGACCCCAAGCCAGATCAGGTAGCCGTATTTCCAGGCCGAACGGGATTTGATGATGGTGGTTCCCAGGAGAAACCCCGCGATCCGATCCTCGTGCTCCGCCACCAGGCAGAACTCCGTGTCGCTGTGAAACAGCCCCACCACCTCGTATGCATCCCAGGTTCGGTACATGTTGGGGGCCTCGTCGGCTTTGAAGAGCATCTCCCCCAGATGATAGACCGGCGCCAGATCGTCAATCTCCATTTCGCGGATGCGAAACACGATTCGCTTCTCTTTTCCTTCCGAAAGTCCCACAACCCCTCTCTTGCTGATGATCCCATGAAATGTCCGGGTCGCACACCTTGTAACCATCGCACCCATATTATCTATTATGGTGTTTCGAAAGGCTAAAATCAATATCGATTTGACGCGGCATCAAGTTAAGAAAATGTTCGGAAGTATGGTGGACGCCATGACCAAGGCACGCTTAGCACGATGAGCGGTTGGAGGAATATCGACTGATGGGAAAATCAACTTTCGACTTTCATAGGCCGGTGCCGGGAGGATACGGCCCGCGCCCGACGCGGATTCGTTAAAGTGCCGCTGAAGCTTGCTCCGGGCGGCCCGGAAACTCGCTTGCGCTCAAACAGTCCGGGCCGCTGATCCGCCGCGGCGCTTAAGCGGCACTAAAACTCACCGCCATAATCATATCCCTTGTTGCGCTTTCAGGCCTTGGACACAACGATGATCACGGCGATCAGGACGCCGCCTGCCAGGGCAACCAGGCTGAATCGCTTGCGCTCCTCTTCGGCCCGGGGCAGCAGGTGCGTGGCGCCGACATAAATCAGCGCGCCTGCTGAAAGGGAAAGCAAGGCGCCCAATATGGGTTGCTCTATCTTGCTGATGAAAGGATAGGAGATCAGCATGCCCAGGGGGGTGGTTGCCGCGGCAGACAGGAAGGCCACCCACATGGCCTTTCGTTCCTTGAATCCACCGCGTACGAGCAACAGGTAGGTGATGATTCCCTCTGGAAATTCATGCAGAACCATACCCATGGTCGCCAGGTACCCCGTAAAAATGCTGACCGTAAAAGCAATGGAGTATATGAATCCGTCGATCAGGGAGTGAAAGCCGATGCCGAACGATGGTATAATACCGATAACATAATCTTTTTTCTCCGGATCCCTCTCACAGACAAAGGCTGTTAAAAAACGATTGAATAGATGCAGGGCAAAAAATCCGACCAGTAACCAGACCGGTGCCTGGGAGGTCATGGCAAAAGATTTCGGTATGATATGCAGAAAGGAGGCGGAAATCAGCACCCCAGCCGCAAAGCACATGAAATAGGTTGTGTTGCGTTGTCCCCAGTTGGTGAATCGTCGGATCGTGTAGATGCCAAGAGATGTAACGACCGCCGCCAGGATGCTGGTGGTCAGCCCTGTCCAGAAGGTATTGGTCATTTTACATACCTTTCTTCAAGCCGGGACACCCTGTCGGCTGTGTGGAAATGGTCTGAAAGGAGGGCGACTTTCAACGAAAGAAAAGCATCCAACGACAAATATCCGCCCTATATCCTACAAGCCGCTATGATCATTCAACTGTCTTGGCTTGACGGCCTTGGCGACAACAAATGCACCCTTGCCAAAACCGTCTTGAATCATTTCATCTGGTTTTCCAGGAATCAGCGTTTGTTTGAAAGTCAGATCCTCAAAACCGGCATCCATGAGCAACTTGCGAACTTCCTGTGCAGAAAAGAAGGTGGCCTCTTTGTAGAAAATGCTCGTATTGCGCTTGTCCATGTACTGCCGGCCCAATTCGCTTTCTTTATCCACAAAGCCGATAATGATGCATCCGCAAGGCTTCAATACCCGAAACGCTTCCCTGAAGGATTTGTTGATATCGTCAACAAAACAGATCGTTGTTACCATCAATACAAAGTCAAATTCCTCATCGGAAAACGGCAAGTCCTCCGCTACATTTCGAAAAACCCGGATTCCCTGTTTTTCAGCCTTCGCTGCCATCCGTTCCGAGGGTTCCACGCCAATCTTTATTCCCAGAGGTACGGCGAATTTGCCTGAGCCAACGCCTACTTCCAATCCTCTTGCGGAAGGAGAAGGCATCAGTTTGCGGATCGCCGCCAATTCCTGATGGTAGATATCACGGTTTTTTTCGAACCATGCATCATAGTTGTCGCTGTGTTTTTCGAATGGGTCTATTTTGGGCATATGGAATATCAATTTGTTCAGTTCGTTACAGAATCAAAAAATCTTCGACAGCACCATTTGGGTTCGGCCCGGACAAACGATGTCCTCCCCTCGGCACATCAAGCGAAAAACTGGATATCATGCATCTCCGCCGGCCATCCTCAGTCTTCTCACGTAAAAGGTGTGATCGCCATATTCCGTCTCAACGAGTTCCCCTTTTTCCAACAGTTTCCGGACCACCGGCCATTCTGCTCCGGCCCGTGCCAGATAGTCGTTCACGGCATCCTTTCGCATCGGATGCACGGCCGTGATACTCAGGAGGTCCTGTTCCACGTCGCCCGTAAAGGCAAAGGCATTGCCCTCGTATCCGATCAGGTATTCGACGCGCCGCACTTTTTTGCTCAAGAGTTGATAGGCCTGGTTGAGGGCCTGCGCCTCGGGGGCGCGCACCCCCTTTTTCGCCGGGGGACGGGTGGGAATGGAAAGATAAGCCGCGGCCGGTTGAAGACGTGCCAAAAAATCGGCAACCGGGCCAAGTTGCTCCTCGCCGTCGTTGACCCCCGCCACAAGCATCGTCTCGGTCACAAGCTTTCCCTCATAGGCCTTGGCGAACCGCAGGGCACCTTCCATGATCGCGGCCAGTTCCAGGCTTCCATGAGGGCGGTTGATACGTCGCCAGGTGTCATCACCGACGGCATCGACCTTGAGGGAGACCCAGTCTGCGTCCAGCAGTTGGTCTCTCACATCCTGCCGCCAGATGAGGGAAGCATTGGTGATTACGGCGATGGGCAGATTCAGGGTTTTCAGGCGCTCTATGTGAATCCCCAGGCTGATATCCAGCGTGGGTTCGCCGTCAGGCACAAAGGTCAGGTAATCGACGGCTTCTCCGGCCTCCCTCGTCTTTTTGACTCTATCCCCCACGGAATGACAGATCGCCTCTGGTTCGTAGAAAGCCTGGCGTTTCGCCTGCATTTTGAGGGTGGGGCCCAACTGACAGTAGACACAGGAATAGCTGCAGATCTTGGGCGGAATGTTGTTGATTCCCAGGCTTCTGCCCAGCCGCCTGGACGGGACCGGTCCAAATGCGATCATCGGTGTACCTCCTCGGTCAATTTTCGATGCCTTTTCTTGCCGGGATGCCTTTTTGGTAGTAATGCCTGATCTCCTTCATTTCGGTGACCAGATCGGCCTTTTCCATCAGTTCGGGCGGGCAGTACCGCCCCGTTAAAATCAATTCAATATCATGCGGTTTGCCTTCCAGGAATTGTAAAAGAACATCGGTTTTAAGCAGCCCATAATAAATCGCCACACAGATTTCATCAAGAATCACGATGTTGTATTTACCGTCTGCCATCGCCGCCTCAGCCCGCTCCATCCCCATCTGGGCCGCAGCGATATCATCTGCGTCGGGCATCCGATGATCCATGACAAAATCGTCATTGCCATACTGCTCCAAGGTAACCCATGGACTCAGATACCCGATACTCTTTACTTCGCCATACGGGAAATCTTTCATATTTTATCTTTCATCTCCTGTCGGGTCAGGCAGGTAACTCCCCGCTGTGAAGCTTGCGGGCCTGATCTGCGAGAAGCGAGGTGAAGCGATCCAGGGTCACCGGATAAGCGACCATCGGGATGCCCATCCAGTCGCAGTAATCGAGAAATTCTTCCGGGTTTTCTTCCATGTACCGGTCCATGTAGCCTATGGCATCCAGCACCACCGCGCCACCGGTATGGCGTGGAAAATTCTCATTGGCCAGCCCCTTGTCCCAGCCCTTGAAAACCAGCTTTCGAAACTTCACCCAGCCCGGCGTCATCCACCAGACCGGTTCTCCGCCGGCCACTTCCCGGGCGATGGCATCGCGCTCGGTTTCGTCGGCGAGCATGTCCATGCAATGGGTAGCCTCGATGCGCGCCACGCCGGGGCCCTGTTCGTCGATGATGGTGCGCATCTGGCGGGTCGGTTCGTCGGCGTTGACGTAGCAGAACTTGCCGCCGTAAACTACGAGCACCTTGTCGGTCTTTTCTCTGGCCTTATGGATCTGACGAACCAGTTGGCGCTCCAGTTCATGAATGTCCTGATGCAGTCCAGGCGTGGTATAAAGGATCTGGGACGCATCGATGATACCCTCTTGCTGCAAATGGTTGAGTTCCAGGCTCAAAGTTCCGCAGGAGACGATCGAAATATCTGAAAATGATGGTTCCGTCATGATGACCCTCCTAATATTTCAAAGCGGTTGCATAACCGGCGTGAACCGCGGCATAGATGTCCATCACCTCGGCCGCATCGCCGATGGTTTCCACTGTCGGCACTGCCCTGCGAATCTCGTCGTCCGGTCCTGAAGCCGGATGCATGCCGGAAGCGAGGATTATGGTTTGAAAAGGTTTCAGGACCATCGCTTTGTCGTCTTGAACCACATCGACGCCCTCGGCGGAAAAATGCTTGACGGTGGTATGGGGCATGAGGTTCACGTTGGGAAGCTTTTCCAACCGCATCAACATCAGCTTCCTGGTGATCATCTCCATCATGGATCCGATAGGATCGGTACGTTTGGTGGCAACTACCTCGAAGCCGGCCATACCGAGTTTTTCCGCGATTTCAAGGCCGGTACGGCCGGCACCGATGACCAGTACCCGCGGACCATTGACAGTCTTGCGGCCGGCAAAATATTCCAGGGACGTCATCCAGTCCTGATTTTCGAGGCCGTCGATCGCAGGAATGTTCTGAACCGCGCCGGTGGCCCACACCAGCAGGTCCGGGGAGAGTTTCTTCACCATCCCGGGATCTACCGCCTGTCCGGTCAAAACGTTTTCCGCATGGATCCTGACCTTGTATTTCAGGTTGTCGAGCCCGTCCTGCATGGTCTTTTTACCCGGAGCCTGCCAAGCCAGGTTGAATTGTCCGCCCAGGTGATCTTCTTTTTCAGCGAGGGTCACGGTATGCCCCCGGCGCGCCAGGTAAAACGCCGCACTGATCCCGGCCGGCCCTCCGCCGGCCACCAGGACATTGAGCGGCTTGTCGGTTTGGCCCAGCGGGGGGTTTCCGATCTCCGGATTGAGGTTGCAACCGATGGGTTCCCCGTTTCGGACCCGGTGCAGACATCCCTGCAGACAGTACCCGCAGGCGGCGACATCTTGAAAATTCCCCCGGGCCCACTTTTCGATCATCTGCGGATCGGCGATCAGCGGGCGACCCAAGGCGATCAGATCGACCTGTCCGGACTCCCGCAACGCCTTGACCCTATCCGGACGACCCATGCGGCCGGCGGCGATGATCGGCAAATCGGTCTGCGACCGCACCCATGCCAAAGCGTCGTTCTGGGGTTTTTCCGGGAGGCTCGAATGCTGGAAGTACCAGGGCGGGCTGAAGCAGGAGGCGCCCATGCCGACGTGCACGGCAATGAACCCTGACGATTCGGCGAGTTTCAACACCGGGGCCAGATCGTCTGGGGAAATTCCGAACTCCGGGGACATCTCGCTGCCGGAGATTCTCAAAATCAGGGGCATTCGGGGTGCGCCCTCCTTGACCGCGGCAAATACCCTTTCGGCAAAAGAAAGGCGGTTGGTGCCGTAGCTGTCGGTACGGCGGTTGATCTTGGCGTTGAGAAACTGGGAAACGAGATATCCGTGGCCGGCCTGAATCTCGATCAGGTCGAAGCCGGCGGCTTCCGCGCGCCGGGCTGCCCGGTTGTACCCGTCGATGATGGTCTCGATCTGCGCTTCGATGAGCGCTTCCGCCGACTGACCGGTGGTCGGGCAGGTGACCGCAGATGGCGCCAGGGGCAGAGTGCCGCTGGCCTTGGGGTTGGCCGCGGCGCCGCCGTGGTTCAGGTGCAGACAGGCCAAACGGTCTTCCCGGTGAATCACCCTGGTGATTTTTTCCAGTTCCGCCACACTGTTGTCCAGGTGGACACAGAGCTGCTTGGGATGTTCCCGACCGTCTGTCGTTACGGCTACCGGTTCAAGGATCACGATAGCCGGTCCGTTGTGGGCAATCTGCCCATAGAAGGTGATCTGGCGATCGGTGACTTTGCCTTCGGGTGTCCCACAGGCGGTTTTTATGGGAGGAAAAACGAAACGGTTCGCCAAGGTCAAGGTGCCGAGATCCATCGGTTTGAACATAGCTCGCATGGTTTGCCTCCATGAGGTGGGTAGTGACGTTTTACGATGAAACAGGATGGGTTCTGATCAATATTTATGAGATAATGCACAATTTATGCCGATGCGGATCACCATGTTTCGTGTACGGATGCGAGTTATGTTCAAAGATTTATGATGAGTGTTCAATATATTGAAATCATTTATCTTAAGTCTTTTTCGGAATCCGTCGGGCATCCTTCTCGCCGGGTGTGAATACGTTACCAGTGATGATTTGTTAACGATATGTAACGTTACGTTTTCTCAGGTAACGGTCCTCGGCGCCCGTTATGCCGGACCTTCATCGTCATGTTTTTACCGATCCGTCAGAGGAATATAGACCGTACTGGAGCAACTGGATTCATGTCTCAATTTCCTTTCCGACGCGGATATCCACATATGTATCCCCCAGCGTCCGACGAAACGGGTCCAAGCTCCCATGCGAGCTGTCGCGGGACGAAAGGGCCGCGATTTTCGGCGACACCTTTGTCACTGCTTATCGTCGCTCAATTTTCGACGCAGGATTTTTCCGATCGGCGTTTTTGGGAGGGTCTCCCGGAATTCAACATGACGCGGTACCTTGTAATGGGTGAGCTGGGTCTTGCAGTACTGAATCACCGCCTCCCTGGTGAGGTTCGGATCCTTCTTCAAAATGACCGCTTTCACCGTTTCGCCGGATTTTTCGTCGGGTACGCCCACCACTCCGCATTCCAGCACCCCCGGATGCATCGCAATCACATTCTCGATCTCGCTGGGATATACGGAGAAGCCGGACACCAGAATGACGTCCTTCTTACGGTCGGTGATGGTGAGGCGGCCGTCGGCGCTCAGGTAGCCGATGTCGCCGGTCTTCAACCAGCCGTCCTGGATCGTCGTGGCGGTCTCTTCGGGCTTCTCCCAGTACCCTTTCATCACCTGTGGGCCGCGGACGCAGATCTCGCCGGTATGGTTCTCGATCTCGCCTTCACCTGTCCATACCGGCAGCGCGTTGAAGCTATCGTCGCGGATGGACACGTCGGTGGAAGGGAAGGGGAGGCCGACGCTGCCGTTCCAGGGCGTTCCCAGCAGATTGGCGGAGACGCCGGGAGACGCCTCGGTGAGGCCGTAGGCTTCGGTGATGCCGGATCCGGTCACCTGTTGCCAGCGCTCGGCCACTGACTTTTGCACTGCTGCGCCGCCGCCGACCACCACCTTCACGGCGGAAAAATCGATCCGATCGAATCCCGGGGTATTCAAAAGCCCGTTGAACAGCGTATTGACGCCGCTCATGATGCTGAACTTCCACCGTCCAAGCTCCTTGACAAAGGCCGGCAGGTCGCGCGGGTTGGTGATGAGCACGATCAGGCTGCCCCACTTCATGAAGGAGAGCGTCGCGGTCAGACAGAAAATGTGATACATCGGCAGCGGCGTAATGGCAATTTCGGTGCCCTCCTTGAAGCTCAGTGAGACCCAAGCGCCCGTCTGCTCCAGGTTGGCCAGGATGTTTCGGTGGGTCAGCACCGCGCCCTTCGGGACGCCGGTGGTGCCGCCGGTGTACTGAAGGAACGCGGTCTCCTCGCGTGTTATCTCGATCGGCTTGAGCGGGCGTGCCGCACCGCGGTCAAGGGCCGATCGAAACGTGACAGCGCCGTCGATGCGCCAGGCGGGTACCATTTTCCTGATCTTTTTGATGATCAGATTGACAATCCAGCGTTTCGGGATCGGCAGGAGATCGCCGATCTGGGTGGTAATCACATGCTCGATCGGCGTTCCCTCGATCACCTGCTGCAGGGTGTTGGCAAAATTTTCAAGAATGACGATGGCTTTGGCCCCCGCATCCTTCAGTTGAAACACCAACTCGCGCGGCGTGTAGAGGGGATTGACGGTAACGACGGTCATCCCGGCACGCAGGATACCGAACAGCGCTACCGGGTATTGCAGCAGATTCGGCGCCATGACGGCGACACGGTCGCCTTTGCCTAAATTCGGCAGCCCCTGCAAAAAGGCTGCAAAATCGCGTGACAGTTCATCCAACGTGCCATAGCTGATGGTGTACCCAAGGTTGTGATAGGCCGGTTTGTCGGCAAACCTGGTGGTAATCTTTTCCATCATATCCGGGATCGATCCGAAAAGATCAGGGTCAATCTCGGCGGGAATGCCGACGGGATAATGCTCGATCCAGATTTTATTTGTCATGATCTCCTCCTGTTGCTGCTTATCGGAGCAGGTTGGACCGCGATTACCGCCGCGTTTCGGTTGCAGAACGCGGAATTTGCTCAATGCCGTTGTGATGGCATTTCCTGATGTGAGGCGTCATATCAATGGGACGGCCGTCTATGAGAATACCTGGCGGACATTCGCCTTTATCTGCCAGAACGATCCGGGCATCGCTCTTTCCCGCCAGGTTTTTATGGCCGGCTCGCAGAGAGGGAAAATCAAAGCAGGTAAGGGCGTTCTGCAGCAGCGCCAGTTTTGTCTCTGACGCCGAATCCCCTTTTTTGCTGTGAAAATATTCGGAAAGAAGCTGATTATAGGACCGTTTTATGGCGGTTTCAATGCAGTGTCTTCTAAGATCGATCTCTATTTCCAACATGAATCATCTCGTCGCTTTCTATCGATTTCAACAGCTCGATTGTTCACGGATCTTTCTGAATTCCGTATGGTTTTATTACGATATTCACCCGAATTTACGGTAGCCTGATAATCGTTGTCCTTCTGAATTCGTCTTCGGGGAAAACGCGTCCGGAGAGCAGCGCCGAAAATATGTGCTCAAACACAAGGCCTGCGTTTCCCTTGGTTTCTCCGGATCGGAAGTATGAATGCCCTTTGGGATAGTCGTAGATATTGTTGACGTCGTCGCAGTCGACCGCATAGACGTTTTTGGGGGTGAGATCCATATCTTCAGGTCCCGTGTGACCCAGGCGTCGGGAAGCCACCCTGTTTTTGAGGTTGGATGCCTTGCTGGCCCGAAGCGCCAGGTCGTCGGATGCAAAATAGACCACGACATTTCGTGACGCATGGCAAATCAATTCACCGCGCTCCCCGATATGCAGGGATTCGTTCACGATGTCTGCCGCCACCAGGAAAATGTTTCGAAAAATGAGGGGGACGCCGTCGGCCAGATCATACTTGTTCCAGACGGCCAGGGTCTCTCGAAGCACCCGATTTCCCATGGAATGCGCCAGGATATTCATTCGTTTGAGGCAGGGATCCGATTGGGGGTTGTATTTTTCGGAATTTCGCCAGGCAATAAACTTTTCGAGCACCCTCGCAAAGGAAAAAGCGCTTTGATCCGCGGACTTCTGGTCATCCCAGTAATCCTGGACAATGCCGAGGTCGTTGTCGCAGGGCCAGATGATCGGTACCACCAGCACCTCCTTTTTCTTCTGGGCATCGCAAAGCGCCTGGAGCTCCAGAGCCGCGTCAAAAACATCCTCCGGCAGATTCGAAAAGCCGTGGATGTAAATCAGGAGCTGGCGATAGCTTGAATCCTTGAGGCGTTCCAGAAATGCGATACTGCCCACCTCCTGGTATTTTTCACTGTCCGTTCGTTCGCAGAAAAAAACCGAGTTGCTGGGAGCGTTGTTGTTGAGATCGAAATCAAACTTCCGATCGATGCGGGTCCGAATACTTTGACGTGGAAACCGATTGGTGATGAATAACATTTTCGCCTCCCTATGGTATGATGATTTTGCCCAAAAAACTTTTGCCGAGCGCACGGGTTACATGGAAAATCGTGCACCAGGGAGCAGCGCCGGCGTTACCCATCGCCGCGTCAGCGGAAAATCAAGAAGGGAGACAGGATGGTTTCAGGTCAAAAGACGGGTCGGCGCGCGATGGCCTGTCGTCTGGATTTCGGGCGAAAGCGAATTAAATAGAACCGTTTTCCCCTTTCTCTTTATAGTAAGAAAAAAAAATATTCTGTAAACAGGTAAAAAAACTTGTATGGAAAACATTTCCAATCGGCTGAAACTGCATCCGGAATCCCTGTCGTCATTTTTTGATGTTTCTATTTTCCGCAAATGGGTTGATGCGTCGGCCCATCTCGATCTCCCCGTTTTCAGAGAAGAGGCTCAACTTTCGACTTCCATAGGCCGGTGACCTCTTTCCGGCCGGCATCATGAAAGTCGAAAGTTGAGGAAGGAGATTGAAGCGCGTCCTGATATCGCTACTTCAGGGCTTTGATCCGGCTGATGTCCTCTGATTTCCCAAGCATAATGAGGATGTCGCTGTCCTTGATCAGAAAGCCGGGGGGCGGCACCAGGATGAAGTTCTCAGGGACGAGTTCCTTGATGGCAATGATGTGAACATTGTATTTCGCTCTCAGATTAAGATCCCTCAGGCTTTTACCGATGAATTCCCTCGGAGGCCCCACCTGGACAAGGTCATACTCGTCCGAGAGGGGGATGAAGTCCAACACGTTCGGCCTGCATAGACCCCTTGAGACGCGAAGGGCCATGTCCCGCTCCGGATGAATGATCTGGGTGGCGCCCACGCGTTTGAGGATCTTGCCGTGATCGTCGTCGATCGCCTTGGCCAGAATCTTCCTGACGCCGATCTCCTGCAGGTAGAGACATATCAGAATACTGTTGCTGATGCGGGTTCCGGTAGACACGATCACCGCGTCCATCTCCTCCATGCCGAGCGACTTGAGTGCCTCCTTGTCCGTGGCGTCCATTACGATGGCCTCCGTGGCATAGGGATCGACGGCCTGAACCCTGGCCTTGTCCGTATCGATGGCGGCCACCTCGTTGCCGTCCTCGAACAATGCTTTTGCCGCATGAAAACCGAAGTTGCCAAGACCGATCACTGCAAATCGTTTCATTTTTTTCTCCGTTGATTCATCTGATCCGTCTGACGCGCTATCCGATCATCAGGTTTTCTTCGGCGTACTCGACACCGTTGGTGGTGCCGGTCCCGACGATGATATAGGCAAACGTGAGCACGCCCACCCGGCCGATAATCATCATCAAAATGATCCAGCCCTTGCCCCAATCGGTGAGCTGGGGTGTTACACCCATGGACAGCCCCACCGTTCCGAACGCCGATACCGTTTCAAAAAGGTAGGCCAGAAAAGGGTCCCTTGTTCCGGTCACTGCATGACCGGTCGTCGAGTCGCCCACGAGCAGCATGAACAAAACCAGACCGATGATGCCGATGGAAATGAGAATCAGCGACATGCTCCGGGTCAGGGTTTCGTTGGGGACGCTTTTTTTGAAAAGATTGACCCGTCGCTGTTTTCGGATACGGGAGAGCGTGAAGACCGTCAGAAGGGCCAGGGTCGTGGTCTTGACGCCGCCGCCGCAGGATCCCGGTGAGGCTCCGAAAAACATGAGAAAGATCATCATGGCGAGAGTGGCGTCCTTGAGGGCTGCGATATCCACCGTATTGAACCCGGCGGTTCGGCAGGTGACGGACTGAAACAGGGGGGTCAGGACGCGATGGCTGATGGATTGTTCACCCCTTGGGGGCAGTTGTTCCAGAACGGCAAACATCAGGGCTCCGGAGACGATCAGGATAAAGCTGGTGAGCAGGACCGTCTTGGTTTGAACCGAAAGGCGGCATCGTTTCCGGCGGTGAAATTTCACCCGGCACTGCAGGTCGTAGAGCACCGGAAAACCGATACCGCCGATCACGATCAGGCTGCAAACGGTTCCATTGAGCAGGAGATTATCACTGTAACGCATCATGCTGTCGGGGAACAGCGCAAAGCCGGCATTGCAGAACGCTGAAACCGAGTGAAAGACGGCGGTATAAAGTGCCTGGCAGAACGGCATTTCCCGAATCCAATGGAAGGTCAGCAGTCCGGCGCCGACCAACTCCACGCTGAACGTGAACAGGGTAATGCTTTTCACAACGCTGAAAATGTCCTCGCGGGGCGTGTGGGCGAACAGATCCTGCATGACCATGCGATGTCGGAAGGAAACACCCCGACCGATCCACTGGAAGAGCGTTACGGAGATGGTCATGACGCCAAGGCCGCCCACCTGGATGAGCGCCAGGATAACCCCTTGTCCGAATGCGGTGAAAAAACCGCCGGTATCCACCACTGCCAGACCGGTGACGCAAACCGCCGAGGTGGCCGTGAAAAGGGCGTCGATCCAGGAGAAAACGCCGCTTCTTGTGGAGATGGGCAGCTTGAGCAACAGCATCCCCGCAGTGATGACCAGAATAAAGCCGGCCAGGACCACCACCGCCGGATGGAGTTTGGGCATTCTGTGATTTGCCGTCATGAATCGTGCCTTGGGTTCAGGTAATATTCGCAGGAAAGGTGTTTTTCGGTTTGGCAGACTTCGCCTAACCTGTGGCCGCCAAGGATCATTCGATCCAGGTATGCCCCGCAAACCGTCAGCTCGTGCCGAGACTCGATTTTGTTGTAATGGAGAAAACAGGTGGTATCACACACCAGGAATTTAAGGCTTCGCGGGGGCATCGTGTCGTCTATGTGCTTTAGATCCTGCATCTTGATCAACTTTCCTTGATGATCCCCCCCAATACCGCCGGCCGTCTCTGCCGAGCTTGAGGAGACTGACGATTACCACCATGAATTCGAGCCGTCCGAGAAACATGGCGAGGGTTTCCGCCCAAAGCGCGGCATCGGGCATGTGGGGGGCGGTCACCCCCACCGAGAGTCCGACCGTTCCGATGGCGGAGGCAAATTCGAACGCAGAATCGCCCAGGCCGTAACCGCATGCGCAGAGGATCATGACTCCCAGGACGTATGTTGCCAGATACGCGAAAATCAACACCCCCATATGTCGGATTCCGGCATCGTCCACGAAGACCCGCTGGGTGCCCTCCCATACGGGCAACTCCAGGATTGCGGTCCGCGGCAGGAGATGTCTGTGGATTTCCCAGAAAAAAAGACGCCACATGAGGTAGATCCGAAACTGTTTGATCCCGCCGGCCGTTGAACACGTTCCGCCGCCGATCAGCATCAGCACGATCAGCAGCGCCGTTCCGAAGGCATTCCAATTCCCGTAGCCCACGGTGGAAAAGCCGGTGGTGGTCATTGCTGATACCGCCTCGAACATCGCAACACGTATCGATTTTTCGAGGTGGGGATAGATGGTCCGGCATGTCAGAAAAAAAAGCGCACCTGTCGACAGCGGAAGCAGCACCGCCAGCATCCGGACCTCACCGTTCCGGGTGACGAATCGCCATTTGCCGCGCCACAGAAACCAGGCCGTGACGAAACTCAGGTTGCCGAGCAGCATGAGGGGCAGGCTCACCGCCTCGATCGCCGTTGAATTCCAGTGGCCGATGCTTTCGGGCCGGGTGGAAAAGCCTCCCGTGGATACGGCGGCAAAGGCATGGTTGACCGCGTCGAAAGGCGACATTCCTGCGATCCAATAGGCCAGTGTACCGATGACGGCGTAGCCGGAATAGATGATCAGCACTAAACGCGCCGATCGGCGAACCTGGGGGACGAGCTGATCGCTTCGACCTTCCGCGCTGGAAATTCCGACGCCCGTAGGGCCGACGATGGCCGACATCATGATGACGGCGAGTCCGGCACCGCCGGCAAACTGCATGAGACTTCGCCAGAACAGGATCATGGGGCCTGCCTCGGTCAAATCCACCACGGAGAGCCCGGTGGTGGTCCATCCGCTCACCGACTCGAACACCGCGAGGGAAAACGGAAGGTCCATCACCGACATGAAGGGCCAGGCGGAAAAAAGAATGACGGTCACCCAACTCATGAGGACGATAACGCCGCCTTCCTGAACCGTGAGGGTGGTGTCTGACGCGGATCGGAAGCACCAGCATAATCCGGCGCCCAGCAAAACAAGCAGCCCAGCCGGCATGCCGAATGCCCACGCGTGGACGGCTTCCTCCGGTCGGGCTGCGATCATCAGTAGCGGGGTCGCCGTCATCAGCCCGGTCAGCATCAGAACGGTGCCGACTGCTGACAGAATCCCGGCGTACCGGTGTCTGAGATATTCCCTCTCCCTCAAGATCGTCACCTCCACTATCTTCGTTCACCGGTAAAGGCCTTGAGGACCGGACCATGATTTTCGGGCAAGGTGATCAACACCAGACGGTCGCCGGTCCGCAGATCATTGTCGCCTCGGGGGACGATCGGCTGTTTGTCGCGGATGACGACGGCGACCAGGGCGTTTTCGGGAAGCGTTATCTCCTTCAGACGCTTCCCGGCCGCCGGAGACGTTTCATCGAGCAGAATCTCGGTCACGTTTACCCGGCCCTCGCCCACCGGCAGCAGGTTGGTGATCTGTTCCAGGGATGCACGCTGTTCGATGAGGCTGCCGACGATGTGGGTCGTCGAAAAAGCTGAAACACCCAGTGTTTCGAAAACCTCGGTATTGTCGGGGTCGTTGGCCAGGGCTACCGCTCTCGGGACGCCGAATTTGAGGGCGGCCAGCTGACAGATCACCAGATTGTCCTGGTCGTTGGGCGTGACGGCGAGCACCGCGTCCGCGCCCATGGCGCCGGCTTCCCCGAGAATACCGACATCACTTCCGTCTCCCCAGATCACCGTGGCAGGGAGTTGCCGGGCCAGTTGGATGCATTCCTCCTTGTCACGGTTGATGATGATGACTTGGTATCCTTTTGATGTGAGATTTCGACAAATAAAATAGAGCGTTTTGCCGCCGCCGACAATGATGGCCTTCATGATGACTTACCTCTCATTTTTGCGGCGTCATTGGCAATGGCCCGGAGAAATATGTCCGCGGCAACAGACGTCGGACATATGGTATCGATTTCCAACTGGGCGTATACCTCTTCCCTCTTGGGATCGAACACCCGGGCCAGCACTTGAGGAACGCCGAAGATCTTCCGCCCCACCTGGGCGACCATCAGGTTGACGTTGTCTTCACGGGTCGTGGCAATGAGAACGTCCGCTTTTTTCAGCTTGGCTTCCTTGAGCACCGCCATATGGCCGGCATCGCCAATCACACGAAAGCCGCTGAAATCGGGGGACAGGTTTCTGAAGGTCGCCTCATCCTTGTCAATCACCACGACTGAATTGCCGTCGCGACTGAGTCGGTTGGCGAGATAGGAGCCCAATCGACCGCATCCGAGGATCACGACATAGCGGTTATGCGTCATCGCGGTTCTCCTTGGCGTCGCCGTTGGACACTGCGGCATCCGTTTCTTCCGATCCGAGATCGATCTTGCCGAGTTTGGCCCATGAGGTGGCCCGATCCAGGTTCGCATCGGCCGGTTTGAAGGTCGGATCGATATCCAGGGCCGCCCGATAGAATTTCAACGCATTCAGGCGGTCATTACTGACTTCAAACAGTGCGCCGAGAAGGTTGTAGGCCTCGGGCTGGGCCGGGTCTGCGGCGATGGCCTTGCGCGCGGTCTCCCGGGCCAGGGAAAAACGGCGATCCGTGATGTGGCGCTTTGTCAGTTCGATCAGAGCCGGATAATTCATGGCACGTTTTTCATCCAGGCTCTCGCGCGCCAGCACTTGCGTCGCCACCTCACGAATCTCAACCGGGCTGAACGGCTTTTGAATGAAATCCACTGCGCCGAGCTTCATGGCTTCCACGGCGGTCTCGATCGTTCCGTGGGCGGTGATGATGATCACGCGGGTTTTGGGCCAGTGCGCCTCAATGCGTCGCAGAAGGGCCATCCCATCCATTCCCGGCATTTTCAGATCCAGGAACACGAGTCCAAAAGTCTCATGCTGAAGCTTTTTCAGCGCTTCTTCTCCGTTGATGGCCGTCCGGACCGGAATGCTCAATGACTCTAAGGATTGGGACAGGGTCAGACGGATGTTCTTTTCATCATCAACCACCAGAATCGGTTTTTTCTCCATGACGATCTCCTACTGGGCTGCCGGGAGCGTGAAAGTGAAGGTGCAATTCTCGCCTGGAGACGATTCCACCCATATCGCGCCGCCGTGAGCCCGAACGATTTCCTTGCAGATGGCGAGTCCCAGGCCGGATCCGGTCCCCTCCCGCCCTTTTATCTGAACAAATTTTTGAAAAATTCTGGATTGATACTCAGGGGGGATTCCCGGTCCGTTGTCACGTACACTCAAGTGGATGTGTGGACCGATTCTGCAGGCCATGAGTTCGATATGCCCCCCCTTGCCCACATACCGCAGTGCATTGGAAACCAGATTGGTCAGCACCCAGGTAATTTTGTTGGCATCGGCGCGGACGCGGGGCGGATCTCCGGTGACCGCCGATGTGAGGGAGATCGCCTTGATCTCCGCCTGGCTTTTAAACACCGCCTGCACGTGGTCAAAAAGGGTTGAAATGGAAACGTTTTCAAATTCCATTTCGATTCTGCCGGCTTCGATTCTGGACAAGTCGAGCAGGTCGTTGACCAGTGCCTTCATGCGGTAAACTTCCTCGTGGGCCGCCTGGAGGAGTTCGCGGTCCTTTTCGGCAAGTCCATCCGCGGCATGTTCCAGGAGCAGATCCACGCTCATGCCCAGGCTGGTGAGGGGGGTCCGCAGTTCGTGGGAGGCGGCCATAACGAATTCGTCCTTGAGTCGTTCCACCTCCTTGAGACGGGTCACATCCCTCAGCAGGAGCACAACCCCGGACAGATGGTGTTCCGGTCCGCGGATGGCCGTGACGGAAAACAGGTAGTGCAGGGCGTTGTCATCTCTTGTGACCGTGATGATCCGCCGTTCGTCGGGAACCTCGGGGGGGATGTCGGCCGCCACCGTTTTCTGTATCAGATCACACACATTCGGATCCGACAGAATGTCCCTGCAACATAATTCGGCTCGCTCGGCAAACCCTAAATCCAGCATCCGACGTGCGGCGGGATTGATGGCGGTGACCTTGAGCCGGGTGTCGAAGGTGACCAGACCGTCTTCGATGCTGGAGAGGATGGCTTCGCCCTTGTTTTTTTCCGAAATGATCTCGTCGATATTCATTTGATGGTAATGGTCGAGCTGACGGGCCATTCGATTGAACTCTCCGGCCAGTTCTCCCAACTCGTCACGGGTCTCCACAGATACCTGGACGGCATAGTCTCCCGCTGAAATCCGCCGGGAGGCTTCCATGAAATGCCGAATCGGTCTCACGATGCGCTCGGCAAGAAACATGCTGAACATCAAGACCAGGATCAAGGCCGTCGCCGCCACCAGGACCGTCGACCAGATGGCGCGCCGGGCCACCCGCCCCGCCTCCGCGCCGGCGGCATACATGGTCTCCTCATTGAGCCGGCGAAGCCCGATGCAACCCTCCCGGACCTTGGCGAAAAGAGGGTAGATCGTTTTCTGGTAATCGCCGGTCTGCAAAGTCCGCTCGGCTGTGCCGCCCATGTCGGTCAACAGGGAAAACGCCCGTCGGTAGATCGCGTAATCAGACTCTATGGCCTGGATGAGCTTTGACTCGCCGGGAATCGTGATGTTGTCTTTGGCACGGGCCATCCATTCGAGGAAGATCGCCTCGTTTTCCCGGAATTGAACGATTCCGTTTTCCATATCACCCAGGAATACGAGCAATATGCCGCTGTCCTGTCGCTCTATGGCATCCACCATGTTTTCGGCGGCGAGAATGCTCCTGTAATTTTCGCTCAGGATCGCGTCGGTCGCCTTGCCCAGGGATACCAGGTTTGAGACGGCCCAGGCGATGACAAAACCCATGAGGGCAAAAACGACGCCATATCCGATATAAATTTTCTTTTTGAGTGTCATGGGACGCAATCCTCCATCGAGTCACCATTGGTATAGATGCTTGAAGCAATACCCGTACCAGTTGCAGGGAGTGCATGATTTCGATGGGTTAGCAAAATGTTCAGGAAAGGTCGTCTTGAAATTTGAAAGGCTGGGGTGCAGAGGTCTTGCACAATGCAATACGGACGGTCTCACCTGCGAGACCCTCATCCGCGAATCAGATGCCGTAGACCTTTCTTCTGCGCCAGAGCGTTGCGGGATCGATGCCCAGAACCTCCGAGGCCTCCTGGAGCGAAGCGGTGTTGGCGATGACCCTTCTGATGTGCAGCTCTTCGATGACGGACAGGGGAACCCGGTCCCCGATGGCGGGAGCGCTTGCGGTAGGAACGGTGCCGCCGGGCAGATCCGTCGTGGCGATCCGGTTGCCGGTGCCGAGGATTACCGCCCGCTCGACAGCGTTGCGGAGTTCACGGACATTGCCGGGCCAGTCGTGGCTCACAAGAAATTTCTCGGCATCCCGCGTAAATCCGAGGATGGATTTGAAATTCTCCCGGCAGAGATGGACAAGAAAATCCATAGCCAGCGGCAGAATATCCTCGGGCCTCTCCCGCAGCGGCGGGATCCTCAAAGGGATGACGTTGATTCGGTAGAACAGGTCTTCGCGGAAACGACCCTCGGCCACCCGTTTTTCAAGATCGACGTTGGTGGCGGCGATGATGCGCACATCCGCTTTCCGCGAGGCGGTTTCACCGAGACGTTCGTAGGTTTTTTCCTGAATGAACCGCAGCAGCTTGGCCTGTACCGGCAGGGCCATGTCGCCGATCTCGTCCAGAAGGAGGGTGCCGCCTTCGCAGGCCGCAATGCGTCCCGGATGGTGCCGAATCGCCCCCGTGAAGGCGCCTTTGGCGTGTCCGAACAGCTCGCTTTCAAGAAGATCGGCCGGGACCGCAGGGCAGGCCACCACCGCCATGGGCTTTCCGGTCCTCGGGCTCCAGTGGTGGATGGCCTTGGCAAACACCGACTTGCCCGTGCCGCTCTCCCCCTGAAGCAGGATAATAGCTTCTGAGGCGGCGGCCTTTCTCGCGGTTTCGATAACGCGCTGCATGCCTGCGTTTCTGCTGTGAAGCCGGTCTTCCGGGCCCGGCGGCGGCATGCCTTCCCTGAGCACCGCGATCTCGGTTTCCAGGTTTCGAATTCTGCCGATCCGCTGGGTGATGAACCTGACCTGGTCAGGGGTGAAAGGCTTGACGATGTAATCAGCGGCACCGCGCCGCATGGCATCCACGGCGCTTTCGATGGTGGCGTGGGCCGTAATGACCACGATCTGGGTCCAGGGTGAGTCCGATGCCAGGACGGGAATCAGGTCCATGCCGTTTTCCTCCCCCAGCCTGAGATCCACGAAGGCCAGGTCAAAAGATCGTCTCCGGGCCTCCTCGACGGCGTCTGCGGGATTGCTCACTGCCGTGACGTCATGGCCTTCGGCCGTCAGGCAATAAGAGAGGGTTTTGCGAATATTGGCGTCGTCGTCGACGATGAGGATGCCGAGGGAAATCATGTTAGTGCAGCTCCTTGATCTCCTTCAAATCCTTTTCTCTTCCCAAAATGACGAGGACATCGCTTTCCTTGACCGTGAAATCAGCGTTGGGCACCATGACGAACCGGTCCGATGCCAACTCCTTGACGGCGATGATGTTGATCTCGTAGCGTTTGCGCAGATCCAGCTCCTTGAGCGATTTGCCGATGAAGGAGGAAGGGGGATCGATTTGGACGATGGTATAATCTTCCTCGAGAGGCAGGAATTCAAGGATGTTCGGCGAGGTCAAGCGGAGGGCCAGGCGATAGGCCATATCCATGCCCGGTCGAATGATTTCCGTGGCCCCCAGCTGTTTGAGGATCTCCCCGTGATCATCGTCCTCGGCCTTGATAATAATACGTTTGATCCCCATTCGGCTGAGGTGGAAGCAGATCAGGATGCTGGGCTTGATGTCGGCGCCCGTGCTCACGATGACGGCGTCCATCTCGTCAAGCCCCAACCCCTTGAGTGCCTCGATATCGGTCACGTCCTGGACGATGGCGCTGGTGCAGTGGGGCTCGATGGCCTGAATCCGCTCCTTGCTGAGATCGATGGCGATCACCTCGTTTTTGGCTTCGTAAAGCGCTTTGGCGACATAATAGCCGAAGCTCCCCGTACCGATGACGGCGAATCGTTTCATGCTTACCTCTATTTTACTCTATCCGATCATCATGTTTTCCTCGGCGTACCGCACGCCCTTGGTGGCCTCCCCGCCGGCGACGATATAGGTGAACGCGGGAACGCCCACACGGCCCACGATCATCAGTCCGACAATCACCAACTTGCCGGCCGGTGTCAACATCGAGGTGATTCCCATGGACAGGCCGACGGTGCCGAACGCCGAAACGGTTTCGAAAAGAAAGCTCAAAAATTGGCGATTTCCCTGAACGCGTCCACCGTGATCCGGATCTATGAAAAGGATCAGAAAGACGGCGACGCAGATCGCGGCCAACGAAAACACCAGAACTGAAATGCTTTTCGTCACCGTATCCTCGGGAACGGTTTTGCCGAAGAGATTGACGCATTTGTAACGCATCAGACGGCTCCATGAAAAGGCCGTCAGCACGGTAAAGGTGGTTGTTTTCATGCCGCCGCCGCACGATCCCGGAGAAGCCCCCACCAGCATCAGGAACATCATGAACAGCAGCGTCGCTGTATTGAGCGAGGCGATATCCACCGTATTGAACCCCGCGGTGCGGCAGGTGACGGATTGAAATATCGCAGTGAGGACTCCCTTCCACCAGCCCATCGATGACAGGAGGTTCCATTCGGATATCAGGATCACCAGGACGCCCGTTAAAATCAGGCCGAGGCTCGCCGCGATCACGCTTTTGGTCTGAATGGAAACCTTGCTGCTTTCCCGCAGAACAACCCCCCGGTAAAGTTCGTAAACCACGGGAAATCCGATGCCTCCCAGGATGATGAGCGCACACACGGTCATATTCAACACCACGGACGCCTGATCCGCCATGAGGTTATTGCTGAACTGAGAGAAGCCGGCGTTGCAGAAAGCGGAAACGGAATGGAAAACGGCTTTGTAGAGCGCTTCGGAAACCGGATAGACCGGCTGCCAGTGGACGAAGAGGACCATGGCGCCCGCCGTTTCGACCGCAAAGGTGAAATAGAGCACCGAACGGATCAGATGATAGATATCCTCCCTCGGAGTATGGGAAAAAACCTCCTGCATGGCCATCCGCTGCTGAAACACCACCCTTTTGCCGATCACCTGAAACAGCGCCACGGAGATCGTCATGATCCCCAGTCCGCCGATCTGGATCAGAAAGAGGATAACGCCCTGTCCCAAGGGGGTGAAATAGGTGCCGGTATCCACGACGATCAGGCCGGTAACGCAAACCGCGGACGTGGCCGTGAAAAGAGCGTCGATCACGCCGATGTAGCCCTTCACCGTGGCTCCCGGCATCATCAGGGCGGCGGTGCCGACGGCGATGGCCGCCAGATAGCTCATCATCAGCAGGTTGGTGGGGTGGGCACGCCGGAGGCGATTTTGAAACCAGAAGGTCATTTCGTTACCCCCTGCCGCGACGCTTGAGGGGACGTCTCATCCAGGATACCCCTGACCTTGATGCCCAGATCCTTTCTGGAAAAAGGCTTCTGAATGAAGTACACACCCACGTCCAGCACACCCCTGTGGGCGATGACGTTGGCGGTGTAGCCGGACATGAACAGGGTTCTGATCTCCGGACAACGAGCTTTCAGTTGATTCGCCAGATCGCGTCCGTTCATTTCGGGCATGACCACATCGGTGACGAGCAGATGGATTTTGCCCACGTGCGCATCAGCCAGGCGCATTGCCGAGGTTGGGGTGTCCGCGGTCAGTACGCGATAACCCAACCCCTCCAGCATCATTGCGCCTACCTTCAGGATAGCCGGTTCGTCCTCCACCAGGAGGATCGTTTCACCTCGGCCCAAGGGAATCTCGACGGGCGGATCAGGTGAAGACGCCGTCGCCGGCCCCTGATGACGGGGCAGGTAGATCTTGAAGGTCGTTCCCTTGCCGGGTTCACTGTAAACATTGATAAACCCGTTGTTCTGTTTGACGATACCGTACACCGTGGCCAATCCCAGACCGGTGCCTCGTCTGACGTCCTTGGTGGTGAAAAACGGTTCGAAGATGCTTTCGAGGGTTTCCTTGTCCATACCCCGACCGTCGTCGCTTGCGGCCAGCAATACATATTCGCCGGGTATGCAATCGGGGTGATGGGCACACTAGGCTTCGTCGAAGGTGATGTTTTCTGTTTCAATCATCACCTTGCCCACGCCTGAAATGGCATCCCGGGCGTTGAGGCAGAGATTGGCAAGAATCTGTTCGATTTGCGATGGATCTATTTTTACGGGCCATGATCGGTGTTTCGGAAACCATCTCAGGTCGATGTCCTCGCCGATCAGGTGTCGCAGCATTTTGAGCATGCCTTCAACGGTTTCATTCACGTCGAGCACTCTGGGGCTGACGGTCTGGCGGCGCGCGAAAGCCAGCAATTGTCGGGTGATTTCGGAGGAGCGTCTGGCGGCGTCAAAAATTTCCATGAGATCGTCGTGCAGGGGATCGGACGAATCGACCTTCTTAAGGGCCAGCTCCGTATAACCGAGAATTACGCCGAGCATGTTGTTGTAGTCATGGGCCACGCCTCCGGCCAGGCGACCCACGGACTCCAGTTTCTGGGCCTGCTGCAGCTGGGCCGCCATGGCCAGGTTTTCAGTGATGTCGTGGGCCACCCCCACGTAGTTGACGGTGCGACCTGCGGCGTCACGAACCGGAGCGATGGTCACCTCCTGAGTCAAGAGGGTCCCGTCCTTGCGTTGGTTGACCATGCGTCCCTGAAAAACGCGGCCGATTGCCAGGGTTTCCCGTAAAATTCGATAGTAGGCGTCATCATGGCGTCTGTTTTCGAGCGCGCACGGGGTTTGACCGACGGCTTCCCTCCGGGTATATCCCGTTACCCGTTCGAATGCCGGATTGACGTACTGGATGACCCCGTCGGGATCGGTCATGACAATCGTCTCCCCGGCCTGTTCGATGGCTGAAAGGAGCCGTTCACGCTCGATTTCGACCTGCTTGCGTCGAGTAATGTCGCGGATATTGAATTGTATAATCCTGTTGTGATCCACCCGATAACTGGTGCCGACAAACTCAATCTCGACGATTCGTCCGTCGGCGGTTTCCAACGCCGCATCCTCGCAGTGGAAAACATTTTTTCCCTGCAGGGTTTCAAGGGCATCCTCGAACAGGGTCATTCGGGTGAAGGGACCGAGCTCTCCGAGATCCTTTCCCACGATCGTCTCATGGGACATGTCCACCATCCGTAACAACGACGGGTTGGCATCCAGCACTCTACCTGTGTCGGCGTTCAGAACCAGAATGCCGTCTCCGGCGGATTCAAAAAGTCGCCGGTAGCGCTGCTCGGCCTTTTGCCGATCCGCCTCGGTACGTTTGCGTGCCGCGATTTCCCAGATCATGTCCGAAAGGGAAGCGAGCTCGGCGGCCTCCTTGTCGGTATAATCGCCCTGTTTACCGCTCACCCCAAGGACGGCGACCGTCTGGTCCTTGTGTATCACGGGAACCACCAGTTCGCGATAACGCCGGATGCCGCCGTCGCCCGACACTTGTCGGCCTTTCGATGGGATGTCGTCATTGCGGATGATCGGTTTGTTCCGCCGCACGCATTCTGCTATTGCGTCGGTTGGCTCGATGGGGTCGTTCGGGATCTGCTCTCCGGTCCGGTGGAATCCGATCAGCGCTGGAGTCTGTCCCCGTGCGCCGGAAGGGGTGTGGGAATCGGTTTCCACAAATCCAAACCATCCGCTGGGGCTCTCGACCCGTTCGGTGACGATTTCCAGCGCTCGAGTCATCATCTCGTCAAGGGTGTGGGTCGCGGCATATTCGATCAGGTCCGATCGGATTTCGCTGGTTCGCCGGGCGCGGCGTTCTTCGGTCTGATCCCTGAAAACCAGCACTACTCCGATGATCTCGCCGTCGGCGTCACGAATGGGTGCGCCCGAGTCGGCTATGGGCCGTCGGGTGCCGTCTCTCGCAATAAGCAGGGGATGGCGGGTCAACCCTATCACGGCACCCTCCCGCAACACCTTTGCCGGCAAGCTTTCTACCGTCTTCCCCGTTTCCTCGTCGACGATCCGAAGGATCTCGTCCAGCGGTTTTCCGTGGGCCTCGACATCTCCCCAGCCGGTGAGGGCCTCGGCCGCTGGGTTGAGCAATTCCACCATGCCCCGGGCGTCGGCGACGATCACGGCGTCTCCGATGGATTTCAATGTGATGCCGTAACGTTCGAGGCTGTTGCGGAGGGCCGCCTCGGAAACATAGAGCGCTCGAAAATGAATATTTCTTTCATGCTGCCGCAGGAGTATCGCGATCGCCCCGATGAGCACCGTTGCTCCTGCAAGGAGCGCCCATATGAGGACGGATTGCCGGCGCCACTCGGCAAAGACCTCCGTCGTGTCCACCTTGGTCACCATGAACCAGGGCGAGTCAGGTATAGGGCGGATGACCGAGACCACCTCTACCCCCCGGTAGTCCCTGCCGCGAACGAAGCCCTCCCGGCCGAGCACCGCCATGACTGCGGGCATGTCCGTTCGAGTCAGGGGAATCCGCAGCTTGAGCGCCGTGTCGGGCTGATGACGCAGATCGTTGAGAAAGAGGACGTGCTCTCCGTCTTGCCGGACCAGCAGTGTCTCGGCGGTTTCGCTGCCGGTGGGCCAGGATTGGATCAGGGGATAGAGGAATCGGGCGGCATCGATGACCAGGATGACCGCGCCGACGGGCGTCGACACCGCTTCGTCATTTGAGAAAAGGGGTGCTATTACCGAGATGTGAGGCGTTTGACCTTGAGGATCGGTGTGAATATCCATTAGAACAGGGGTTTTCTCATGCACGGCGGCGGCCAGATCCGTCGCGTATACACCTTGAGCATACCTTTTGCCGCTCAGGCTCGACAACATCCTTCCGGTCGGATCTGTCAACAAAATGTCGGTGTAGTCGTGCTGTGTCGCCAGAATGCGAAAGCGCTCGCGAAGATCCTCGGCGTTTTCCGCGCCGGGATCGCTGGTGAAACGCACCACGCTTTGACGAAGATAGCCGTGCTCCTTCAATGCGGCGGCGTCTTCCAACTGGTCTGTGCGCCATGCGGCGATCTGATCTCCCTTGAGTCGCGCGACGGCGACCAGATCCTCCGCGACCTTTCGCCGTACGGCATCTTCCTGGGCGCGGTATAAACCCAGACCCCCGGCCGTAACGATCATCAGGGCCGTCAACAGGAGGATCAGGATCCAACGGGGCAACATCATTGTATCCGGTTTCATCTTTTACCGCCCGATGGGTATTTGGAGGCTGTTTCCGTGGAACGGTCGGGTGATCCTGCCGTGGAGGAGTTGATTGTCGGATGTCGATCTTGCCGCAGTGCCCATTCCCCTCCTTTTTCGCGATGCCGCAGTTTTTGCTTTCGGCGGTTTTCAGTGAAATAATGCCGGGATGCCGCTCTGAACTTCCGTTCAGAGCGATCTAGACGCGTTCTTCCCTAAAAATCAAGGCAAAATATGCCCGATATAGATATCTGAGCCGGCGCCGGAATGTGAGCATGAAAACATATGTTCAAGCCGGTGGCTGCCGTGTATCTTCACGACGGCGTTGCCACGCCTTTTCCATTTCAATCAACAACAACATCCCCAGACCCAGCCCTGCGCACACCAGCAACTCGCCGACGCCAAGGGGTACAACCTGGAAAAAAGGGGCAAAGAAGGGCACATAGAGGACCATTAGCTGAAGCAGTGCTGTAATCCCCACCAGTCCGATAAGCACCGGGTTGGAGAAGAACCCCATCGACATCAGCGAGGCCCGGGTCGATCGGGATGCCAGGGCCTGTCCCATCTGCATGAAGGCCAGGGTCGTAAAAATCATCGTCTGCCAGCGGTTGTCGGGATCCCTCACATCATGATAGAGCGCCCCCACGCCCAGGGCGGTAAGGCCGATGATCAGGCCTACCCAGATAACGTGTTGCGCCAGTACGCTGTCGAAGAGGGGCTCCTGGGGCCTTCGGGGCGGTCGTTTCATGGTATTGGGTTCAGGGATTTCAACGCCCAGCCCCAACCCGAGGAGGCCGTCGGTGAGGAGATTCAGCCACAGCAGCTGCAGGGGCAGCAGCGCCACGTTGATGCCTGTAAGCGGCGCCAGCAGCATGACCAGCACCTTACCGATATTGCCCGCAATGGAGAACTTGACGAAACGACGGATATTGTCGTAGATCACCCGTCCCTCCTCCACCGCCGAGACGATGGTGGCGAAGTTGTCGTCCAGCAGCACCATCTCCGATGCCTCTTTGGCCACGTCGGTGCCGGCGATCCCCATGGCGATGCCGATGTCGGCCTTGCGCAGAGCCGGTGAGTCGTTGACCCCGTCACCGGTCATGGCAACCACTTCACCCCGGGCCTGAAGCGCTTCGACGATGCGCAGTTTGTGCTCCGGCGTCACCCGCGCATAAACCGACACCTCACCTACCACGGCGGCCAATTCCTCCGGCGACATACGTCCCAGGTCCTGTCCTGTTTTGACGGACATGTTCTCGGTGATGCCCAGGTCGTGGGCGATGAAACGGGCGGTGAGCGGATGGTCTCCGGTGATCATGATCGGGCGCATGCCTGCTGTTCTGCAGACGGCTACGGCCGATTTTACTTCCGGGCGAGGCGGATCTATCATTCCCGTCAAACCGATGAAGATGAGGTCCTCTTCGATTGGTGCGGTGTCTGACTGCCAGCGAAGGGCCAATCCCAGCACCCGCATTCCGTTCTGAGCCATCTCGGTGTTCGCCGTGTCTATGCGTTTTCGCCAATGGTCATCCATGGGAACGGTTTCGCCTTTCAGCCAGATGTTTTGGCACAGCGGCAGCAGGCCGTCCACGGCCCCCTTTGTGAAGGCCACGAAGGGTGCGGGCGGATCGGCAAGGGCCCGCAGGGCCCGGGGCAGTTGTGCGAGATCTTCCGGAAGTCGGTGAACGGTGGTCATACGTTTGCGCTCTGCGTCAAAAGGCAGCTCCCCCACCCGGGGCGCAACGGCTTCCAGCTCTTTCCGGCGAAGGCCGGCCTGAGAGGCCGCCACCAGCAACGCCCCCTCGGTGGGGTCTCCCAGAGCCAGGTAGCGCCCGGTCTCGGGATCGGAGCGGAGGGACGCATCGTTGCAGAGGGCCCCGGCGGCCAGCGCCAAGCCGATTTCCGGGGGTTGGTTTTCCAGGAAGTCGGGGCTGGGATCCGGCACCCGAAGTGCGGCGGCGGGGTGGTGCGCCGTTCCCTGTAATTCCAGATAATGACCGGCGACGCTGATGATGGTAACGGTCATGCGATTTTCCGTCAATGTGCCGGTCTTGTCGGAGCAGATGGTGGTGACGGACCCGAGGGTCTCCACGGCGGGTAACTTCCGGATGAGGGCCCGGCGTCGCAGCATACGCTGCGCACCCAGAGCCAGGGTGACGGTGACCACGGCGGGCAGCCCTTCAGGCACCACGGCAACGGCGATGGCAACGGCGGTCAGGAACATATCCTGGAGAGATTCCCCCCGCAGTACCCCGATGGCCATAACCAGTGCGGCAACGATAACGCCGCCCACGGCCAGCTGTTTGCCGACCTGGTCCAGTCGTCGCTGCAGAGGCGTCATGCCGGTCTCAACGGATTGCAGAAGGGTGGCGATCCTGCCCAATTCCGTGTCCATCCCGGTGGCGACCACTACTGCGCTGCCCCGTCCATAGGTGGCGACGGTGCCCATGTAGGCCATATTGCGCCGGTCACCGAGGGAGACCTCCGTCTCCGGAATCGGATCGGTGTGCTTTTCCACCGCCTCGGACTCACCGGTCAGAGCGGCTTCCTGAATGCGCAGATTGACGCTCTCCAGCAACCGCAGGTCGGCAGGGACGGCGTTACCGGCTTCCAGCAACACGATGTCCCCGGGCACCAACTCCCGTGCCGTGAGTTCCCGCAGCGCCCCGCCGCGGCGGACCCGGACCAGCGGCACCGCCATTCGTTTGAGGGCCGCCATGGCCCGTTCGGCCTGATACTCCTGCAGAAAACCCAGCAGGGCAAAGAGCACAACAATAGCGGCGATGGCTGCCGTCTCCGTAACCTTGCCCAGAAATCCGGAAATGACGGCGGCGGCGATGAGGATCAACACCATGGTGTTGGTAAACTGGTCCCACAGCAGCCGCAGGGGAGAGATTCCACCCCTTTCCTGCAGTTCATTGGGGCCGTGCTGCGTCTTGCGGGCGGCCGCTTCGGTGTCGCTCAAACCGTGGATCATGTCGCTTCCGGTCGCCGTCAGGACATCTTCCGGGGTCAACGTATGCCATAATTTATGTGTCACGGGACGCCTCCGATCAGGATGGATACGGGTTTAAGAAGGATTGCCTGCTTCAGCTCAGTTAACCACAGATGTGACGATCGGATCAAACATTTCTTGACAAATCGCATAAGCGTTCTAATGTGAATTGTTATGTGGTGTCATACTTTGCAGGGTCTCCTTCGGACGACCTTTCTGTTGCATATGTATCCCGGATGATCGGTGCTCGGCATCGCGTGACGTTTTTATTCTCTTCCCGTTTATCCCCGCTTTTATGACCCCTGACCGCCGGAATCCCCCGTGGTGCGGCACGATTCAACAGCACTTCCGGTCAAGGTGCTGCCCGGTTGACCCACACCGCGGCTTGGCGTCTACTTCGACGGCTTTTCGGCAGCCCTGATACATAACCCTTGAAAACTGTCCGCTTGAAAGCGTTCACACGCGATCAAGAAGGAACATTTTTTCCAAAAGCGTATATCCGGCTATAGCGTCCGGGCGCCTGCATCGGCAGGGAATGGTATTTCAGTTTCGCCTGACCCGGGCCCCGGTCAGCTATTCATGGATAGCCAAGGGAGGTCATGATATGAAAACAATGAGCGTAAATGGTAAAATGAAACCCGTGGACGACACGCGTATCATTACCGATGAATATACCGGCCACTTTCTCTATGTCAGCTACTCCCAGGAGATCAGCGGACAGTCCGTATTCAACAAGGACAGGGTGGATCTGACCGGAGATGGCGCCTTCCGGTTCAACATCCTCCCTCAGGATCAGATCGTCAATGAGATGGTCACCGTGGAGGCCTACGCGCCGGACGGCCAATTGCTGGGCCGGCAGGTATACAGCTATGATAGTTTAAATGCCTCGGATATCCCGATCGGCGCCGAGGATGACTCTTCCCCGCTGACGATCCTTCTGGACCCCAAAATCATCGAATTCGGATCGTCATCCCCTGTAGAGGATGCTATGCGGAAAATCAGCGGCAAGGTGATCGATCTGTCGGGCACTCGAAAGGGCGCTGGATTGGAGATCCTCATCATGGTCAGTGACGATCCCGGAGCCGAGTTCGACAGCAGCACCTATCGGGCGGTTTTCTCGGCGGTCACCGATAAAGAGGGCTATTTTTTCGGACAGGTGAAAAACGAAACGGTTCAGATGGGCTATGGCGTCATCGCCGGGTTGGAGGATCAACCGGTGGTGATTGCCCTGGAGCAAAACAAGATACCCAAACAAATCCTAATGGTTACGGATCTGTCCAATCTGCCGGACCATGTGGCCACCGGTGGCGGTGCCGTGCCCGCCCTGCCGGACCAGGGCGATCTCGTTCGCGGCTCATCCTTTTCCCAGGATGTGGGGGGCACTTGCGTTGATTTCACGGTGCCGGACCGCACCCTGGAGGAGTTCAGTTTTTTTCATACCGTCCGCACAACGGAGCCGGAGATCAGGGGGCTGACTATCTCCTCCAAGGAGAGCGCAACGCTGAAGGCGGAGTTCATCGATCTGTCCGATCATACCTTCGAACTGGTGGGGCGTTTGAACGATTCGTTCAATTCCCTGGCGCTGATTCCATTTGCCGTTGAGGAGTTGCCTGCCGCGGACACGCCGGGTGTTGGGACGGTCCGCACGGCCGGCACGAATACCGCTGCATCGCAGGCCTCCCGGACCCAGTCCCCCAATTACATGATCAAACTGGACGTGGGCGGCAAGGAGCCGTTCAAGGTGAACACCCGGGACCTGGTGTACGAAAAGAGTCGCTTCGAATACGTGGATGTGGTCAAACTGGTCACCGAACAGGCGCAGCGGCACAACAAACTGCTTGCATTGCAGCAGAAACTGGCGGCTGCCTACTGCGGCAGATACGGTGTGGAAAGGGAGAAGACCTATTGTGAGAGTTTGACGGCCAACGATGGGATCAACCGTGCGGAACTCAGCGCCCTGGTGGGTCATGTGGAGAAAAATCGCACGGGGTTCGGCAGAGACGATGCACTGAAAAAACAGCTCGATACATTGATCTTCAAATTGGAAAAATTGATCAGCAGGCCCGTCGCCGAAAAGAATGAGATTTCAGACGCGATCCATCTGGTGGAAAAGGCGATTCAGGTTGTGGATATCAACACAGAGGAATCCCAGCTTCAGGAGAACGTTCTGGGGTATCTCCGGCGAATCATCATCGAACTGTCCAACGCCGGCATAACCGGCGCCCTCTCCTTCGAACCCTGTCCTCCGGAGGCCGAGGCCGAGACCATGGGAATCATGTGCCTGATTCAAAAGTTCCAGGAACTCAAACAAGTTCTGGAAAACAAATCGGTCTTCTCCTACGGAGAAATCATCGAGCTGAAGGCCTACTATTCCATCTTTTTGCGAAGCATCAACGCCTTCCGGTCGCTGCTGGACGAGTTTTACATATTCTATAAAAACAGTACCAATTTCGCCATCGAGTTGACAGACAACTTTTTTTACGAAGAATACGGCGCCATCAAAAGTACGCTGACCGCGCTGCAGCGGCAGGTCGTTGCAGCCCTTCGAAAAACCATGGAAATGGAAAGAGCCTACATTCTCAACCATCCGGGGCGCGTCAATCTGAGCGCCGAGACGAGCGTGGACTGGGATGAGACCCCCACCATTTATGAGAATACCACCATCGCCCACGGCCACATCCTGCACTTCAAGCAAAAATATAAATCCGCCGGGTTCTCCCTGGGCACACTGCTTAACAGTATACCCCTGGCGCCATGCCAGGAGAAGCAAATCGCCATATATGACTGGGACCGTACCGAGCGTGCCAGCCGGACCGAGGAGTTGCTGGTGGCGGAAGAACTCGATGCCGAGATCTCACGGGACAGGGATATTTCCGAAATCGTCAATTCCGTGTTCGGCGAGAGCATTCGCGCCTCGTCATCCAACAAGACCTCGTCCACCAGCGCCGGCATCGGCGGCGGGATCGGCGGATTCGTGAGCGGAATTGTTTTCGGCGTCGCCGGGGGCGTGGCCCACTCCGGGGCCTCGTCCACATCCACGGCGTCCCAGGACGCGTCGCGCACCCTGACGGCCACTTCAATGAACCAGCTGCAGGATACGACCACCCAGTCGGCATCCAGCCTGCGCAATCAACGGAGCACGGTGGTGCAGGCCGTGGGTCAGAACGAGTCGGTCAGCGTTCAAACCGAGGTGATCAAAAACAACAACCACTGCCACGCCATAACGGTGGAGTATTTTGAGGTGCTCAAGCATTATGTGATCGAGCAGCAGCTGGTGGACGTGCAGGAGTGCCTGTTTGTGCCCCTGCCCATGGGCCATTTCGACCATCAGAAGGTGTTGCGGTGGCGGCATACGCTGCAGCCCACCATGTACGGCCGTAAAATCCGGCGGGGCTTTGACGCCATCGAACGGATCGAGACCAACTACGCCAACTCCGACCTGCCCGCAGGCAGCTACGCCGACGAGGTGATCGAGGAATTTTCGGGCTTTTTTACCATTACCTTCGAGTTGCAGCGGCCTCAATTGGCGTCCATCGACGAGGCCACCAAAATCGAAACTATCGATTTGCACGATGCGTTTCCATGGTTCTTCGGATTCATGAAATTCAGATACGATGTGGAAGTGCCGCTGACGGAGGCCGAAAAGGACGCCCTTTTCGAGCAGCAATACGCCCCCGGTATCGTCAGGGATTTTATCGACCGGATGGAGCTGTACGCCATCGCGGACAACGGCACGGAAGAAAAACTGCAGCTCGATTTCACCCTGTTGTCCAATTACGCAAAGGGGGCGGCCCTGAGGGTGAGCCTGGCCAGCAGTGCGCTGCAGAACATCACCCGCAACCAGATCAAGCATTTGCGTGTCCGGGCCACCACCGAGGTGAAATCAGGCTCCAGGATCATATTGCGTTCGCTTTATCTCCAATACCGGACCCCGCATTTGAACGAGTCCATCTATCGCAACGCCGGCGTGAACAACGATATCATCAATACAACATCCGCCGATGGCGGGGTGGTGACCGATTCGGCCCTGATGTATACGCCGTTGAACAAAAGAGAAACAGCCAATCCGCGCAAGGAGGACCAGGAGGCTGCCGCAGCCCTGGTGAGCTACCTGAACGAGAACATGGAGCTGGCCCACAAGGTGATCTGGTCGAAAATGGACGCCAGCCGCCTGTTCGGACTGCTCGATCGTTATATCGCCCCCCACAGCGGCGGCCGCAGCGTAGCCAGCGTGGTGGAAAACCGGGTGACGGGGGTGGTCGGCAACAACCTGGTGATGAAGGTCGTGCCCGGAGAACGGCTCGATCCCGTATTCAAAGGCATGGAGAATCTGCTCGACTTTTACAAGCCCACCACGCCTCCCGACCCCTTCCGGATCAGCGTACCTACCAGAGGGGTCTACGCCGAGGCCGTCATGGGCAAATGCAACAGTTGCGAGGTCATCGATGAAACCCGTAACTGGCGGTTCACCGAGGTGCCCTGCGGCACTTCGCCTGCCGCCATCCAACCCGTTTCCACGGAGAGCCGCCGCAGTGAGCCCGGGGATTTGACGACCAAGGATCTGCCCGCCAGCCTGATCAACCTGCAGACAGCCCCTGCCGCCCCGGATCCCACGGGTTTGGCCGCGGCCTTTGCCTTGCTGGCCAAAGGGGATGCCTTCAAGGATATGACCGGATTGGCCGGCACCCAGGCCAATGCACTCGGCGCGCTGCAGACCACATCCAAGAGTGTCACCGACCTGGCCGGCATATCCAAGGACTTTGCCAATATGGCCGTGATGGCCAGCCAGAACCGGGATGGGGCCAAGCAGATCGAACAGATCAAGAAACTGAACAAGGAAGGCTATCTCACCGATGCGGAAGCCGGCCAGCAGATCAAGGGCGTCCTGGGCACCTACACTGATGCGGCCAAAAACATCACCAATACCAAGAGCAAGGACGGCGATTCGGTTCCCGACAAGATCGCCGACAAGGTCCTGACCCAGGGCATGCCGTCACCGTCCCATGAAATTGAATATCAGAAGGTCGGCTCGGACGGCGAGACGGAAAGCATCAAGGTCAGCCAGCCCGAAAGCCTGTCCGATTCAAGCGCCAAACCGGTGATCTATCTTACCGGCAATACGGGTTCGGCCGATTTGAGGGCGTTCAAACCGTCCACCAACGACAAGAGTCTGATCATCGAAGTGGGGGCCGGTTTCAGAAATGCGCCGGACGGTTCAAAGTTGCGATGGTCGTCGCCCACACCCGGCGCCTTGATCATCGACAACCCCAACGCCACTGTGACTCGGGTCAAAGGCGTCACGCCCGGCAAACACGATCTTGATCTGGAACTGCTGGATCCCGGCGGCAACCGCATTGCAAGCATCAAACTCAAACTGTCCGTGCCTCAATGCGTTACCGTCAATGAAGACCCGGCCTTGTTTGACAGTGCGCTGATCAACCTCCATCTGGTCGGGCATAAGAACGATGTGGTGGATGAAATGAAGCGCGTGGTGGAGCATCTCCTGGCCAAGGCCAACGTGCGCGTCTTCTGGCAATTCGGCGGATACAGCGAGGCGCTTCCTGCTCACGTGCCGGCCGCCAACGTGGTGACCGCCGTTATCAAAGACAAGGACCCCAGCGGCAACCTGGGGGTGACGTCCTCCACTTCCGCCGCTCTCGATCTTTTCAATGAAACCATCGAGGTTTTCCCCGGCATGTATGCCGAGGAAGATGCCATCGACGTGGATACCGAGACCCAGGCCCTGATCGTCGACCTCGACGCGTCACTCCCCGGGAATGCCGACTTGATCCCCATCATGATCAAAGTCTACGGCCGATTGATCGGGGAGACCTTGAGCCATGAAATCGGTCATGCCTTGCTGTGGGACGATATTCCCGCCGACGGCCACAATTCACCGGCCATTGCCAACGATCTGATGAATCGCGGCGTGGACCGCCTGTTCCGCCAGCGCACCGGCATGGAAAACATCGCTCAGGTGAGCCCTGTATTGCCTGAACATTATGTGGACCACGGCCTGGCGGCGATCGGAGGGTTCCAGGCGGTGAACCAGGCCCTCATCGATGCGCAGTGGCCCGTACCGCCGGCCCATGGTTAAACGCCTCGATCGTGAAGGCATCCGCCATTCTTCCGCCTATACATCCCAGGAGATCGCCGAAGCGGCGGGAATCCCCGGGAAAAAGCTCGCTAGTGCGGTGCTGGTGAAGCTTGACGGCGCATCGGCCATGGCCGATGCGCCGTCAAGCCGCGAAGTCGCCGGCAAGGGCTACACCGCCGCCAGCATCCGAAGCGTGCCATGCGGGCATGGATGCTTATCTTAATATAGAAAAAGTCTCGTCAACGGCACGGGAAGGGCGGGGCGGGCCGGGATGCCCGTCGCGCTGCATACACCTCTGGCGGATGGAGATTCATGAAGATTTTTTCACTGTTGATGGTCTTGCTCTGGGGGCTTCAGCCGATGGCGGCGGTTCAGGCGGCGCCTCCGGATGGAGCCGCCGGTCCTTCGGCGCAGATCCTCCATATCACGGGCCCCATCGGCCCAGCCACCGCGGAATTCGTACACGACGGTTTCGGGATCGCCCGCGCGCGAAACGCCGCGCTGATCATTCTGGCGATGGACACGCCCGGCGGGCTGGCGGAGAGCATGCGCGCCGTCATTCACGACATCCTGGATTCGCCGGTGCCGGTGGCGGGGTTCGTCTTCCCGTCGGGTTCGCGGGCGGCCAGCGCGGGCACCTACATCCTCTATGCCGCCCATGTGGCCGCCATGGCGCCGGGCACCAACCTGGGCGCCGCAACGCCCGTCATGATCGGCGGGGGGCTGCCCCTGCCCGGCCCGGACGACGAGCCGAAACCTGACGACGACCAAAAGCCGCAGCCCGACAAGCCGGCCAAAGGCGCCATGGCGGCCAAGGTCGTCAACGACGCGGCTGCCTACATCCGGAGCCTTGCCGAGATGCGGGGGCGCAACGCCGAGTGGGCCGAACGGTCCGTGCGCGAAGGGGTCAGCCTTTCGGTGAACGAAGCTCTCGAAATGAAGGTCATCGACGTGGTTGCCG